>JALVXQ010000174.1 GCA_027038255.1 Sulfurimonas sp.
CCGGGATGGCGTATGTTTCGATGAAGTCCGGCTCTCTATTGAAGCCGTTTTGGTTGAGCCACCGCATGGTAGGTACCCTGCAAATGTCCCATGCCCGCTTCATCGGTGCAACACTCTGGGCGATATGGGATGCAGATGTTTCAAGAGCAGCAGCAAGCTTTTTGCGTCCTCGCTTTCTGTCGGCATCGGCATCCGTTGCTAACTTCTGTGCAAGTGCTTCCAAAAAGTCTGCTAAGTTGTCATAGTACAGATCACCCACACGCCGGGCAAGCTCACGGTTCTCCAGCCCTACCCCTTTGACCGTCGAGGTATGTTTGAAGTGGTCTCCTGCGGCAAAGAACTTTCGTATAGTCTCAAAATGCCTCTCTATCCCATCAAAACTGTGGTTTCCACCCTCCTCTATGATCATATTGCAGCCATCATACTTCTCTACCGCTTCACGGTAATCGAGCAGCTCATCGCCTTTTTGCAGCAGTACCAAAAACTTGTGTTGATGCGCATCGATATCGCTCCCGTACTTCTGAAGCATCTCAAGATGGGTTTTGTTCCATGCAAAATAGCTATTGTCATAAAAGTTGGGTGCCTCCCCCAAAGCTCTTGTAAGTGTTTTGAGAGGATAGACAGATGGGTTGATAAGCACCACCCTTTTCACCTGCCTCTTTTGTGCCAGATAGGCAGCGTAGTACCCTCCCAAAGATGATCCGATGAGAGAGACCTCGCTTGGGTAAGCATCGATGAGTTCCTCAAGTGTCCTGATGGCAAGCTCGGGGACATACGAGAGCGAAGGAGCGATATAGGGCTCACCGATAGACGCAAAATAGTCCCGAAACGCCTTCGCCTTGCTCCCCTCGCCGCTGCCGCCAAATCCGTGTATGTAGATGATCATCTCACCCTCCCCTTTTTACTATCGATTATCTAAAGATAGTGTAGCGAAGTTTTTTTGAATATTTTGGATGGAGAAAAATTTTTAAATTTTTTGAAAATGTGACGCGTTTGTGACGGGGGATGTGTTAGAATTGAGTTTAAGGAACATAATTAGTAGGAGTACAAAATGATGGAATGCCGTACATGTGGTTCAATTGGAGCTTCTCTTTTCCAACTAGGCCTGACAATTAAATCAAGCTGAATGGAATCAATTTTTGTGCCATTGTGGTTTTAGGGATAAAACGGAGGTTTGCGGAAAATGTTATACCAATTTTCCATATAAACAAAATTCTGAAGGTGTAGAAGTTATCTGTCCCATGTGTAACAAAATAGTCGCATATTTTAGACATCCAATTACAAATTAAATCTATGCGTGATTTTAGATGAATTGCACTTATGACTTGAATGGGCGCGATAAAATACACAGAGAATTTTTACAGAATTTTAAGATGTTATGTTAATCCGGTAGTATTCTCCTTATAAAGGAAACTTTATAGTACATTAGATATGATTAAATTAAAATTTTAGGAGCGAGGCGAGATGAAAAAAGTATTATTACTATGGTTATTATCAGTAGGATTAAGTGTAAATATAAATGCTATAGAGGTATCGAATAGTTTTTGGCTAAAAAATAATGAAAAACAAATTAATTTAAATTGTGACAATGGAAAAAAATCTCATATATTCTATTTTACAGAAGGCTCTAATTATTACAGTAATGGAAAACGATTTAATACTCTAAATAGTGCAGCCAAGCATGCATGTAAAGGTAAAACAAAAAAGCGTTCAAAAGCCGTACGTCTCAATAAAGAGACTTTAGTATGTCCTTCAAAAGAAAAAATAGAAAAAGCATTACGTAGTGATTTTTTTTATGACACTGCAGTTTTTTCTGGCTCTTTCAAACCAAGCGAAAAGGACTGTCTTTTACTTAGCAATCGTCCTGAAGTTACAATTATATCCGAATACAAAAAAGGGAAATTAATTGATAATTATTATAAAATAAAAAATTCTAGGAATAATATATTTTACATAAGAGGATCAGCTATAAGATAATACATTTTCTCGTTACTACGTTGCGCGTAGTAACACATATCAAAGTACAAACTAAAACAAAACTTTATAACCTCTAAACAAGTAGTTGAGTGAATTATATCACAGCCCCAGTGCCTTATCCAATGGTCAGCAACCAGTTTCTCTTTGGTGATCTGTTTCATCATTTCGATGATCGCCTCTTTAAAACAGTTACTGTTACTATTGCCATACTACAATCCCGTATCCAACTATTCTTCGGAGAGTGCGGTTGTGTGGGGTGTTTACCTTCCCAATTATAGACCAACCCCTCCAACAATCGAAACTATCTCTATGCCATCTATT
>JALVXQ010000175.1 GCA_027038255.1 Sulfurimonas sp.
GAGGCAATACAAGCTGATCCATCTTGAAATTCATAATGTATTTTTATCTGTTTGCGAAGTGTTCTGTTTTTCAAAATTTGTATGACTTCATAGGTTGCAATGACCCCATCAAAATAATCCACTTTTACAGTGCTCTTCTTTTTGTAACTTATAAATCTGCCAACAACGATCCATTCTGATCTTAAGGCTTGATCTATAGTTGGGGCAGGCATAGGCTTCGCGTAGGTGTTAATGGGGATGATTAAGAGAGTGGCGAGGGACAGTAGCAGTAAACTTTTTTTGAAAAGCATATGTCACACTCCTAAGAAATAAACAGAGGTCTCTTTTTACTTCAACACTATTTATTAGTTATATGAAATAATTATAGACCGGTTGTGTTAACGAAAAGATGATCATGACGTTAAAAACAAATATACCTATGGCAGCATCTCTGCCAACAGTTAAAAAAGGTAATACCTTCACTCTATTTTGGTATGCCTATAACATTTTTTCTAAAAATGGTTTTATATAAAATAGCTTCATTAAATGTTGAATTGCTTAAGTCGTTCTCGTCAAATATTGCAGAACCTAAGGCTGAGTCGTTAAAATTACATTTTTCTATTTCGGCCTGCGTAAAATCCCCTTTCCAAATCCTTGCCTCAGTGAAATCAACATGGATTATATGTGCTTTTACAAATGAGGCTCCTTTAATATTTGCTTTTAAAAATGTTGCATAGCTCAAATCAGCATTAGAAAAATCTGCTTTATGGGCAAGAGTATTATTGAGATTTGCATGAGACAGGTTTGCATCTCTAAAATCTGACATGCTTAAATCCATTGCACTCAGATCAGCATAACTCAAATCACACATAGGACAATCTCCATCCTCTTTTAAAGTTTTTAAATCATCAATACTAAAGGCAAATAGCGTGTTTAACAAAATGAGTAACGATATAATAATATGTTTCATTGAAGACCTTTAAGTTTTTGAAGAAATGTCTTTGCTTTGCTTCCACCAACAATTCTGTTTTTCTCTTTTGCATTGTTGTCAAGAAAGAAAAAAACAGGAATGCCAGGATACTCAAATCCATCCGGAAGTTTATCTTTTTGAATGTCAAGTGTTAAAACAACATAATGCTTCTGCATATATGAAGAGACTGCTTTGTCATTAAACACAACATCTTTCATGTAGTTACATTCTGGACACCATACAGCTGAATACATCATCAGAACTTGTTTGTGTTGCTTCTGTGCTTTTTCTACTGCCTGATCAAAGTTGTGTTCGAGTTTCAGTTCATCTGAAAACAGGGCTAATGTACATAAAAATATTAATACCAATGGTCTCATATTACTCCTTGATTAATGATAGTGATTTTATCTGGTTCGATAACCTGCATGACATGCTACACACGATTGTGTGACTGCCATAAGTGCCTCATACGCTGATTCGGCATCTCCTTTTTTTGCAACCTGTGCAAAATTACTGGCAGCACTGTGCATACTGTACCCTGCCTGTTTCATTCCCTCAGGCATGTATTTTGCCAGATCATTTGTGTTGTGTGCATGACGCGCACTGAGTCCAAGGCGTTTTTCAGCGACATTTGCTGCCTCATCCAAGTCGTCAAAAGCCATGTATTCCAATATCTCATTGAGTGCAACCATGTGGTCACGCATATTTGACAACTGCTTGAGTTGAAGCTTTGGAGGAAATTTGACATACTGTCTTGTCTCTTCATCTGCATTGGCGCTTGTAAACACGAGAAGTATTAAAATCAGGGTTGTCTTTTTCATCATGATTTTCCTTTATATTTGTTTGTCTAGAGTAACATGTTTTCTGCTACGACTTGTTGCTGTTTAGTAATGTCAGCATTTTTATGATCTGGCTACACTTAATAGGACACAGAAATGGTAGAATTTCTACATGAATTAAGAAGGATAAGAGATGGCAGGAAAAGGGAGTAAGTACACTCAAGAATTTAGAGATTCAGCAATTCAACTGACACTCAACAGTGAGAAGTCAGTAAGAACGATAGCAAGTGAATTAGATGTGCATGAGAAGACTCTGTATGGTTGGCTGCAAAGGTATAAAAAAAGCAATAATCTAGAGATGCCAAACTATACAAAAAGCAAAGGTTCAACAGAGAGCCTGGAAGAGGAGAATCGTCGTCTTCGTAAAGAGTTGGCAGATATAAAAAAAGATAGGGAGATCTTAAAAAAGGCAGCGGCGTACTTCGCAAAAGAAACTCTATAAAGTACGCATGGATAAAAGAGTATTCCCTTGAGTTCAGTGTTAAGCGTATGTGTAGGCTATTGGAG
>JALVXQ010000176.1 GCA_027038255.1 Sulfurimonas sp.
GAAAAACAACTGTGAACTCATTAAACTCTGTGCGAAGGTTGAAGAAGAACTCATTGGTCTTGAAGAAGATGAAGCAAAAGAATTTTTAGATGAACTAGGTGTCCAAGAGTCAGGACTTGAGCAAATTATTCATAAAGGTTTTGATAAACTTGGTCTTATGAGCTACTTTACAGCAGGTGTAAAGGAAGTTCGTTCTTGGACAATTAGAAAAGGTTCAACTGCTCCAAAAGCAGCAGCAGTAATCCATAATGACTTTGAAAAAGGTTTTATCCGTGCAGAAGTAATAGGTTATGAAGATTTCATCGCCTGCGGTGGAGAGGCTGGAGCAAAAGATGCTGGAAAAATGCGCCTTGAAGGCAAAGAGTACATCGTTCAAGATGGCGATGTAATGCACTTCAGATTTAACGTTTAAATTCTAAATTCTAAGGAGAAAATCATGAAGAAGCTTGAGTATGTAGGCCCAAAACCTTTAATATCTCACAGAGGCATAGATTTTGATAAAAATCAGGATGACAAATTTAATGTTCTTCCTGTACTCATTGAACTCATAAAAGCGCTTGATCATGATTACTTTGAAGACAAACAATACACCTTCGAAGCCCACCCAAAAGAGCTTAGCTACACAGAACTCATGCAAAATCTACAACACTACTGCCCTCATTTAGAAGATTTAATGCAAGAAGAAACTTCTCATGTAGAAAATCATATGCAAGATGAAGTAGTGAGAATAGATGAGAGTCAAACACTCAATGCAGAAGAGAAAGAGACCTTTAAAAATAATCTCAAAATCATGCATGATTATCTTCTGCAGTTTGCTCTCAATCAAGCTGTTTACAACTGTGCTTTAAAAAAACTGGCTGAGCTTGTCACAAAAGACCATATTGATTATATTAATGTGCCGTTGTTTCAAAAATATGCCTATGTGCTTCATAATCTGCAAGCTATTTTAAAAGAACAAGAACATCCAATCGACACGCAATTGGACTTTATTGAAAAAGATGAGAAAGTTATTGCTCAACTCAAGGTAATTAACCTAATTTAGCGATTGTATCTCCAAATTTTACTTTATCTCCGGCTTTTACAAGCAGCTTTTCAAACATATCTTTTTCGGAGAGTATTACGATGGTAGAACCCATCTCAAAACATCCAAAATCATCACCTTTGTCCAGATAAAGATCTTTAAATGTATATACCTGTTCTCCCACTACATCTGCATCTGTTTGAATACGGGGCTCAAAACTCACTTTCATCACACCAACATTTAAGGCACTCACTAAAACCATATAAAACTTTTTACCTTCCATAGTTTCGCATTGCAGCACAACTCTTTCGTTTTCTATAAAAAGATTCAAACGTTTTTTAAGTGATGGCAAATTGACAGGATAAAATTTTCCGGGGATATGCACCGCTTTTAAAACTTTCATATTCATAGGAATATGGTATCTGTGATAATCTTTTGGAGAGAGATAAAAGTTCATGAAATCTCCATCATGCACAACATCTTTTTCATCCTGTGTGAAATTTTCTCCTAAAAGTTCATCTGTTTTATAGCGCATTCCTTTTATCTGGAGTGCATAATCACTTTGTAATGCTCCACGCTCTGAAATCAAAGAATCACAAGGCGAGATGAAGTCCGATGCATCCAAAGAGAAGTGACGCAGCTCTTTTAAATGTCTTGTAAAGAGCGCATTGAGACTTTTGTAGGTCTGGGGTGCGTGAAACTCACTCATATCAAGTCCCATAAGTCCTACATAACTCCTGTTTACTATGTTTTGAAACCAATGAGGGAACTCACGTGAAGCAAATTTTCCAAATGTTTGTGATATTAAACTTGTTATATGTTTTTTTTTCATTTTATTCCTTTATTTTTCTCTTGGCTATCTCTTCTATTAGGACTGTTGCATAAGAGCCCTTTGGAAGTGAAAAGTTAAGCTCATACTGTGCCTCTACAGGGTTAAACCGTCCCTCTATCTCTGTTGGATATATCCACGCATAGCGTCTTGCACCATCGGCATTTATCTCGTCATCATACTCTTTTTCAATCTCACGTGCCAATGCATTAGCATGTGTTGCTTTTTTCCCACACAAAAGTCCTGTAACACTGATGTTTCTTTCATTAAAGCGTTTCACATCATCTTCATCACCAGAAAATTCAAAGAGTCTTCCATGCGGATAATGCTCCATAATATCACCATCAAGAAGTTTAAAAGGGTGCTGCTGTTTTTTCATCTTCTGCAGTTCATGGTTTGGTAGATTGAGAAGTGATTCCAGTTCATTGACACTAAAACTTGCAACGAGTGAATTTATTTCCAGTCTGCGTGAGAGCCAAAGATTGAAAAGGTGTGACTGGTAAGCATTAATAAGCAGTTTTTTTACTCTTGGATTACGCTCTCGTGCCTCGCCTTTTGCAAGCTTTTCTCCTAAAATATGATTATCTCCGTCATTTCCAAAACGCTGATACCCAAAAAAGTTTGGAATCCCCTGTTTATCAATATTTTTAAGTGCTTCATCTATTTTTACAGCTGCAGTAGGGTTAACCTTTTTGAGTTTTATATAAAAACGGTTGCCTTTGAGGTGCCCTATTTTAATCTTGTTATTATGGTATGTTTTAGAAATTATTTTTATGCCGTCAAAATTAAAATTTTCCAGTGCCTCTTCATATTTTTTATGCACAGAGATATATTGCTTTGTCATTGCATGCTTATCTTTAAGCCCTGCATAGCCAATCTCTCTGTTTTTAATGCCTAAATATCTGGCAATCTGGCCTATCATCTCGTTTGTTGAGAGGTTCTTTTTTCTCACAAATAAAATAAGATGCTCACCCTCCCCGCTAAACTCATAAAGAGGAATCTCTTCAACTACGAAATCCCGTGGCGTCTGTTTAAAATGAAACGCGATGCTTGCGTGAGCAAGCGAATAAAATCTATCCATATATTTTTTCCTAATGTTTTAAAATATCTTAAAATGATGTGCTTTACATCTGTTTGTATATCTGTTGCGTGAGGCTGTAGCAAAACAAGTAAGTTTTGTTCTACTTTGCTTCGCACGTCTCAAAACTGCTTTTTTATCTCTTTTGTCAAACGCTACAAGCATCTCATACTCTTCGCCGCTGCACCCTCTGCTTTTTGGTATTTTTTCTAAAAAACAAATACCTTGTCCGTTTTTTTTGAGTATTTTATCTAAATCACTAAAGAGCCCGTCAGAGATATCCATTCCTGCTTTTAAATACCGTGCCGTTCTCTCTACAAATGCTTCACGCAACACAATATTTACGAACTTGGATTTTTGATGGATTTTTCCACCATTAAAGAGTTTTTTCAAATCTTTGGCACTTCTTCCTAAATCTCCAGTATAAGCTAAGCAATACCCTTCTCGAATTCTTTTACGAAGCAGTGGTTTTTTCGTTTGTGAAATTACTGTAATTGTAATATCAAGTTTTGTGTTACTAATTGTATCGCCACCAATAATTTTTATATTATAACATTTTGCAACATCTTTGAAGCCGTTTGCCAACTCCTGCATCTCTTTTTTTGTCATATTTTCAGGCATCGCAACACTCAGCAATATATAACAAGGTTTTGCATTCATAGCAATTACATCAGAAATGTTCACCAACATCGCCTTCTGGGCTATCTGATAATAATTCATCCACTCCTTTTTAAAATGGACATCTTCAAAAAAAGCATCTTTAGAATAGACAAAATCATCTATGACAGCTGCATCATCACCTATGTGTTTATTGTTAAAAAGTGATATAAAATAATTTTCTAAATTCAAAATTCCTCTTTCTACTTAAGCAAATCTTAATCGCAACCGATATAGAATAGTAAGCAATTATAACATTTTTAGGAAAAATACCATATGAAACACTCGATTAAAAAGATATTTCAGAATTTGAACACCTATCTGCTTTTTGTTCTTGTTGCTGCAACACTTGGATTATTAAGTATATTTGAGCATACTCTCTCGTTTGACAAAGTAGATAATCTTGTCAATCAAAAGCAGATTATCTCATCTTTAACAAAACTAGACAAAAGTGATTTAGAATTAGCGCTTATACTTTTTAACGGAAAAAGCACACGTCTCCATCAAAAGATAGACAAACTTCACACTCTTTATAAATATGCCTATATGGACAAATATCTAGTAGGGAATCAAGACGAGTATCTTGCAGATTTAGATAAACTTTCAAAACTGACAGATAGTTTTAATATGGCAGCACAAAAATATTATGTCGATACAAAAAACAGAGAATTAGATGCAAAAGCAAAAAAGCAGCTTGATATTGCCTTTGCAAATATCAATCATCAAATTGATAGCATCCTTCTGAAGAACATTACATACAATGAAAAAAAATTCAACTATATCCGCTATGCTGTAATTATTATATTCATACTCATTTTACTTGCTACAATCTACTATAGAAGAGCGCTGAATGCTATTTACAAAGATATTGAATTTTTACATCAGATGAACAAAAACAGAAAAACATACAATATTTACTCTCAAGAAGCAGATGCCATCTCACTGCGTATGAATAGAAAAAATGTCTCTAATGACAACCCGGATATGCTTGACCCTGTAACAGACATTAATAACTACAAAGGGATGATAAGTGCATATTCCATCAAAAAAAGTGTAAAAGACAGCAATTTTACATCTGTAACAGTTTTGGAGATAGATAATTTTTCAAAAGCAAACAGAGCATTCCCTCAGGATGTCACGCAGGCCATACTTAAAAAAGTTGCTTACACTATATCTTTGCACGAACAGCCTGTTGATGTTATAGCGAGAACAGATTACAATCAGTTTACAATTATCTTCTCACGTTCTTCAAAAGAACAATCCTATAAAGATGCAGAACTCATTCGCGAAAGTATTTCCGAACTCAAATTCAACATACCAAACAGAGGCTCTACACAAATAACCGTCAGCGGTGGCTTTATTATTAAACCAAATAACACTTCACTTGAAGAGGCCATCAAACAGGCTAAAGAAATTCTACGTTATGCCCAGTCACTTGGTACAAATAAAATTATGCAGACAAGAGACCTGGCCCAAAGAGACATGTAATATCATATTAGTTGATATGTCTCAAATGGTAACAAACTCAAACTTCCTCCACGCAAAGACCACATTTAACCTGCACTAAGGCTAGTTGCGATACAATCAAAATTATTTTAGTTCTTTATTGAAGGATGGGTTAATGAGTATTCCTATTTATACTTACGATGCAATTGTTGTTGGTGCAGGTCTTGCGGGATGTGCAGCAGCGAGAGAGTTGCAAAATGCAGGAAAAAAAGTCGCTGTAATTACAAAATTACATCCACTGAGAAGTCACTCCGGTGCAGCTCAAGGTGGTATCAATGCAGCATTTAGTGATGAAGACAGTGTTGAGCTTCATGAGTTTGACACAGTAAAAGGATCTGACTACTTGGCCGATCAAGATGCAGTTGAGTTTATGTGTCAAAAAGCTCCCGAAACTATTCGTTGGGCAGAAAGAATGGGAGCTGCGTTTAGTAGAACTCCTGATGGGAAGATAGCACAGCGTCCTTTTGGCGGGCAGTCTTCTCCTCGTGCATGTTATGCAAAAGACAGAACAGGTTTAACGCTTCTTCAAACTGTATATGAGCAGGCTGACCGTGCAGGTGTTAAGTTTTGGGATGAGTGGTATGCAGCAGACATCATCTATAAAGACGGCAAAGTTTCTGGTGTTGTAGCATTTAACATTCGCGATATGCAGATGGCAATTTTCAATGCAAAATCAGTCATGTTCGCAACAGGCGGATATGCTCGTGCATATAAGATTAACTCAAATGCTCACGCAAATACAGGTGACGGTCTTTCTATCGTTGCACGTCATGGTCTTCCTTTGGAAGATATGGAATTTGTACAGTTTCACCCATCTGGACTTTCAGGGAATGGTGTTTTAATCTCTGAAGCTGCTCGTGGCGAAGGTGGAAGACTTTTCAACTCCAAAGGTGAGCGTTTCATGGAAAAATACGCACCAAATGCACTTGAACTGGCTTCGAGAGACGTTGTTGCCCGTGCTATCCTCAATGAGATTCGAGAAGGTCGTGGTGTTGGTCCAAGAAAAGATGCGGTCTTCCTTGATGTAACACACCTAGGACGTGATCTGATTATGGAAAGACTCCCTGAGTTGCGTGAACTTGCTATCACATTCTTAGGTCTGGACATGATAAAAGAGCCTATTCTTATCTCTGCTACTGCACACTACTCTATGGGTGGTATTCCTGTTGATATTGATGGTCATGCCCGTCTGAACAATGAAGATTTTATTGAAGGTTTTTATGCAGCCGGTGAGTGTTCTTGTGTATCTGTTCACGGTGCAAACCGTTTGGGTGCGAACTCTGTACTTGAAGCGATTTTATTTGGCCGTTTTGTTGGTAAAACGATGGTCAATGACATCGATAACATTGAACTGCGTCCTGCAGATGAAGAGGATGCACAGCGTGCTTTAGAAGAAGTGGATTTTCTCTTAAATAACAATGGAGATGAAAAAGTTCCTGCTCTTCGTGAAGAACTACAACAGTGCATGACAGCAAATGCCGGTGCTTTTAGAACACAAGAAACACTTCAAATCGCAGTAGATAAAGTAAAAGAGCTGCGTGAGCGTTTCAAAAATATCCGTATTCAAGACAAATCAACAGTATTTAATACGGAACTTCAAGAAGCTATCGAATTTGGGCATATGCTTGATTATTCACTCTTTATCGTTGAGAGTGGTATCGCTAGAAAAGAGAGTCGTGGTGCACACTACAGAGAAGATTATCAAACACGTGACGATGAGAACTTCTTAAAACACACTATGGCCTATATGGATGAAAACGGAAATATCAAACTTGATTACATGGATGTTGTTCTTGGCAAACATGAACTAAAAGCAAGAAATTACTAAGGATAACTTATGAGTACAGAACATACAATAACTACACAACAAGTAAACTTCAAAGTATTTCGTTTTAATGCTGATAAAGACTACTTACCGTACTATGAAAATTACGATATGGAAGTAACATCTGAAGAAGTTGTACTTGATATATTAAACAGAATTAAATGGGATCATGACGGAAGTTTTTCCTACCGACGTTCATGCCGTCACGGCATATGTGGTGCATGTGCCATCAAAGTAAACGGACGTTCAACTCTTGCATGTAAAGAGAGTATGAATGATATGGTTGAGCTTTTTGGTAATGAGCTTACTATTGAGCCACTCAGTATTAAACGTGCAGTCAAAGATATGATTATAGATAAAGGTGATTTCTGGGAGAAACATGAAGCTGTTACACCATACGTAGTAGCAGACATCGATGAAAATCCAGAATCTGAGAATCTTATCTCTCCAGAAGATGCAAATACACTTGATGATGCCGATTTATGTATTCAGTGTGGTGCTTGTCACTATGCATGTCCTGCTGTTGCAATTAATGAAGACTTCTTTGGTCCGGCCGCTTTTGCAGCTGCATATAGATTTGAAGCAGATGTTCGTGATAATGCAGGTTCAAGACTTGCAGATGTCAATGCTGAAAAACAGGGTGTTTGGGACTGTGTAAAATGTTTTGAGTGTGCGGAAGTGTGTCCAAAAGAGATTAATCCAATCGCAAAAATCACAAAACTCCACCAGATGGCCTTCCAGGAAGGAATCGCACAGAACAATGTTGCAGTTCGTCACGCAGTCGGTTTCAAAAAATCTATTGAAAAACGTGGGGTACTTGATGAAGGTGGATTGGTTCTTTACTCAGAAGGTCCTTCAATCGTTAAGCACATTCCAGTTGCATTACGTATGTTTGCAAAAGGTAAAATAGCAATGCCGTGGGCAATACCAACATCAGATAATATGGATGAGATTAAAAAACTTGTAGAATCTTCATCTACTGCAAAGTTTTAGGAGTAATATAAATGAAAAAATTAAAATATGCACTTTTTACAGGATGTACAGCAAAACAGAGTACTCCTGAGCAAATGATGTCTACAATGGCAGTTGCCGAAAAACTTGGAATTGAACTTATAGAACTCACAGAAGCATCATGCTGTGGTGCTTCTCACCTTCAAGATTATGATGAGTTTTTATCACTGGTTTTGAATGCCAGAAACATTGCCTATGCAGAGAAACATGGCCTGACAATGGTTACTATCTGTAATACTTGTCAACTCAATACTGCTATGACAAAACACAAACTTGACAATGATGCGGCACTCAAAGCAAAAGTCAATGAAAAGCTTGCAGAAGTTGGGCTAGAGTACAAAGGTACTTCTGACGTAACACACTTCTTATATGCTATCATTGATGACATTGGACTTGACAAAATCAAAGAGATGGTTGTTACACCACTGAGCCAGTTTAACATCGCTCCTTTTTATGGATGTCACAACATCCGTCCATCAGAGCTTCAAAACGAAACACATAAATCAAAGGAAAATCCTTACAACCCCACATCACTAGATGATTTAATTATCGCCTGTGGTGGTAAAAATGTTGATTATGAAGAGAAAAACAAATGTTGTGGTTTCCACGTTGAGCTTCAGGCACCGCACACTGCAGCAGTATTAACTGGAAATGCAATTGCCGGTGCAATGGATGGAAATGCAGACTGGATGGTAACACCATGTCCACTCTGTCACTTAAAACTTGACACACAGACTGCTCATGCATCTGAAGCTATTGGACGTGAGGTAGAGCTTCCAGTACTTCATATGCAGCAAATGGTAGGACTTGCACTTGGCTGTTCTGCTGCAGAGCTTGGTCTTAAACACCACTTAGCGAAAGTTGATTTCGTTTAATTAAACTTCTTTTTATCCCACTTTTATGTGGGGTAACTTCCAAACAACCCATCATCAGGACTTATAATGTCAGATTCAATAGAAATCATCTCATGGAATGTCAATGGTATTCGAGCTGTAGCAAATAAAGAAGCACTCAAATGGATCGATGAAAGAGATACAGACATCCTTTGTCTGCAGGAGATAAAAGCACAAAAAGAGCAGATTCCTGACAATCTATTTGAAAAAGAGTTTACTGAGACTATCATCAATTCAGCAGAGAAAAAAGGCTACAGCGGCACTGCAACTTTCAGCACATTAAAAAGTGATTTTCACTCTACATGTCCAGAGATTGATCATACACATGAAGGCAGAATTATAGAGACGCATTATGAAGATATTGTTCTTTTTAATGTCTATTTTCCTAACGGGCAAAAAAATGAAGAGCGGCTTGCACATAAAATGAAGTTTTATGATGACTTTTTAGCACACTGTGAGGCTCTGCGTGAGGAAGACAAAAGTATCATCATCTGTGGCGATGTCAATACTGCACATCGTGAAATAGATCTGAAAAATCCAAAAATAAATGCAAAAACTTCAGGTTTTCTTCCTATTGAGAGAGAGTGGATAGACAAATTTCTAGAACATGGCTACATTGATACTTTTCGATATGTAAACGGAGATGAAGCGGACAGATACAGCTGGTGGTCCTACCGCGCAAATGCACGGGTTAGAAATGTGGGCTGGAGAATTGATTATTTTTTTATCTCTGAAGATCTAGCAGAAAATCTTGAAGATGCTTTTATCTTAGACTATATAGAAGGGTCCGACCACTGCCCTGTCGGTATTCGCATAACATTCTAAAAAAGATTACTTATGATTTCTCACACAGATTGCAAAATATTTATCACACTTGTCACTTATTGAGTCATAGCCGTTTCCACTGTAAATAGTATGGGCACTTAAGTCATCATTTTTATCAGGGCTTGCACTCCAGTAGAGGGCATTTTCAAAATGAGAAAACTGCTTTTTAAGTTTCTTGTTCTTTGAGAGTGCAGTGAGTTCCTCTTTTGTAGGCATTCTCCAATCATGAAAACCACCAAGTGCTAATTGACTGCAATAGCCCCTAGAGAGTTTCCAGATTAACTCATTATGCTCTATATTGTCT
>JALVXQ010000177.1 GCA_027038255.1 Sulfurimonas sp.
GGCATATACATAATCGTCTGTTCATTGAGCATAGGCATGAACTCCCAGTTTAGTTTTTGGTAGAGTGGTACGGCAAAGGCAAGTGCAGCAATGGCGAGAAGAATAACTAAGTACTTGAGTTTTAAGCCATAAACTAATATGGGGTTATAAAGCCAGATAAAAAAACGATTTAGTGGGTTTTTGTTCTCAGGAATGATTTTGCCTTTAACAAAAAATATCATAAGTACAGGTACCAATGTAACAGAGAGAAGGGCACCTGCAGTCATAGCAAAGGTTTTAGTAAAAGCAAGTGGAGAGAAGAGTAATCCCTCTTGTCCGGAGAGTGCAAATATAGGTAAAAATGACACCACAACCAAGGCTAAAGCAAAGAAGATAGGACGACCAACAAGTTGTGAAGAGTGCATGATTACTGTCACACGTTCTGTGTTTGTCAGTTCTCTGCCTTTGAGGGCTTCTTCTTTATGTATGGATTTATGGGCATTTTCTATCATGACTATGGAAGCATCTACCATTGCACCTATGGCTATGGCAATACCACCAAGGCTCATAATGTTAGAGCCAATACCAAAGAGTTTCATCAGTAAAAAGGGAAGGGCTATGGTTAAAGGAAGCACAATGAGCATAATAAGTGTTGACCTAAAGTGCATTAAAAATAGACCGATAATAATGATAACGATGATACTCTCTTCAAGTAAGGTAGTTTGTAATGTGGTGACTGCTTTTTCTATGAGCCCTGAACGGTCATAGGTAGTAACCACCTCTACCCCTTCAACTTTGAGTTCAGCCATTTTGGCTTTGATACGTTTAATGGCAGAGTATACATCTTCTCCATAACGTATCATCACGATACCTCCCACGACTTCACCTTCACCATTGAGGTCAGCCATACCACGACGTGCGCTTGGTACCATCTCTACACGTCCAACTTGTTCCAAAGTAAGTGGTGCACCCCCTTTGGTAGTCACTACAAGTTTACGTATCTCATCTAAGTCTTTGATGTACCCTTTGGCTTGTACCATCCACTCATAACCATTTTGTATGACAATACGTCCCCCTGTGTCATTGTTATTGTCTTGTAGGGTTTTAGAGATATCTTTTATAGAAAGATTGTATTGTATTAAAGCATCGTTATTGACTGTGATTTGGTAGGTAGGCACAAAGCCACCAATACTTGCTACCTCACTTACCCCATCGACACCCATAAGGGCATACTTATAGTAGTAGTCTTGTAGCGTACGAAGCTCTGAGAGTGTTTTTGTTTGTGATGTCAGTGCATACTCATATGCCCAACCTACACCAGATGCGTCTGGACCAAGGGCTACTTCCATATTGTCAGGAAGTTGACTCTGTATGGAGGCAAGTTGTTCTAAGACACGGCTTCTAGCCCAATAGAGATCGGTGTCTTCTTTAAATATGATGTAAATGAGTGCATTTTCATAGGTAGAAAATCCACGTACTGTTTCTATGTTTGAGATGGCTAGAAACTGAGAGACTAAAGGGTAGGTTCCCTGATCTTCTATGATTTCTGGACTTTGTCCTTTCCATGTCACTTGCACAATCACCTGAGGAGGAGAGAGGTCTGGCAGGGCATCAAGAGGAGTGTTTTTCATCGCCCAGATGGAGCCAAGTATGGTAAAGAGGGTTATCATCAGGACAACAAAACGGTTACGTATGGAAAAGGCTATGAGTTTTTCAATCATTTCATCTCCTTTAATAGATACTATTTATTTGTGCATCTGAGTCCATCATAAACAATGCATTATTCACTAGTGTATCCCTATTGTTTAGTCCTTTTGTGACTTCATAGTATTTACTGTCAAGAGGTTTTAACTCTACGGCTAAAGGTTCATACTCACCTTTAAATGCAGTGCTCAAGAAAACATACCAAGTGCCTCCCTTACGTATGGCTGCTGTACGTGGGATGACAAGTTTGGTACTACTTTGTGTACTGGCATGTAACTTTGCGTACATACCTGGCTTTAATTTTTCGTCTTGATTGTCAATACTAAGACGTAAGGTAGCAGTAGCCTCTTTGGGGTTAATCATAGGGTAGAGTAGTTCTTTTTTTGCGCTAAAGATTTTATCTATTCCCTTAACCGTTACAGTAAAATTATGAAGTGTCTGTAATGTTGCTAGTTCATTTTGAAAGAGTTTTGCCTCTAACCAGACTTTAGAGAGATCTACTATGGTATAAAGAGATTTTTTTTCATTTAAAAATGAGCCTTGGGTGATATTTTTTTCAAATATCCATCCTGATGCAGGGGCATA
>JALVXQ010000178.1 GCA_027038255.1 Sulfurimonas sp.
TTATGTATATAAAGTTGATAAACAAGTGTAAATATTGCTATAACTACACTTATTGATATAATATAATCTCTATAAATTATATCATTTTGGTGTCCAACTATCTTTGTTAGTTTTGATAAGATGATTGACACATTTTGGTCATACATATTGATATTCCTTTATACTATAACATCGAAGCTGAGCTCCATCAATGTGTATTTCAGAAAAATTCGCTTGCGATTTTCTGGGAGACACCTTTGTGTGGGACTCCTACCTTTTATTGTATGTAGCGTAGCGGAATACGACAAAAGGTTGGTGGCACGTTTAGGGCTCAGCTTACAACTATTTATTCAAACACATTTTACACAAATCAACTCTAAATAGCAACATTAACAAACAAACTATTTGTGTGTTAATTATTGAAAATATGACAATAACAGACAAAATATTCCTTAAATGAAGGTGTGAAATGAAAGAAGTCTATTTACTGCGTTTAGCATAAAACTCTTTTTTATACTCGGTAAATCTATCTTCTAAAATAGCCTCACGCGCTTCACGCATAAGATTAAGATAGTAGTGAAGATTATGAATAGTTGCGAGTCTGAAGTACGTTATTTCACGTGAACGAAAGAGATGATTGAGGTAGGCTCTGCTGTAGGTTTTACAGGTCATACACTGACACTCCGGATCTATAGGTGCTGCATCTTCTTTAAATTTTGCACCTTTGATGTTTATTTTTCCAAATGAGGTGAAAAGGGTTCCATTCCTTGCATTTCGAGTGGGCATTACACAGTCAAACATATCAATTCCACGTTCGATGTTCTCTAGTAAATCTTCCGGTGTTCCTACACCCATTAAGTAGCGGGGTTTGTCCTCTGGCATGTACTGAGTCGTATGCTCTACTGTGTCATACATTTCGTTGTTAAGCTCGCCTACAGAGAGCCCACCGATGGCAAAACCGTCATAATCCAAAGCACACAACTCAGTTGCACTTTTTGTGCGGAATGCTCTGTCTGTTCCACCTTGAATGATGGCAAAAATGTTTTGATCTACTCCGACACCCTCTTTTTGTTTTGCGCGAAAGTAATCTATAGACTCTTCCGCCCATGCAGTAGTTCTCTCAATGCTGAGTTTAATTCTCTCCTGTGTAGCAGGCAGGGCAACGAGGTCATCGAGTATCATCATAATGTCAGAGCCTAGATTGTGCTGAATGTCGATGACTTTTTTAGGGGTAAAGAAGTGCTTGCTGCCGTCGATGTGCGAACGAAATTCTATACCGTCTGTTTTTGGTTTGGAAATGTCTGAGAGTGAAAAAGCCTGAAAGCCGCCGCTGTCTGTCAAAAAGCTTTTTGGATATTTTGTAAAGCCATGGAGTTTTCCCATTTTTGCAACTGTTTTATCTCCAGGACGCAGGTACATATGGTAGGTATTTGCCAAAATTATTTCTGCACCGAGCATATCTAAGACATCGTGAACATCAAGTGCTTTGACACTCCCAACAGTTCCTACAGGCATAAATACAGGTGTTTTTACAGTGGAGTGGGCAGTCTCAATCGTAGCGGCACGTGCTTTACCGCTTGTAGCTTCTAAAGTAAATTTCATAATTTCCCAGTTTTGTAAGATTTTATGAAATTATAGCTGAAAGAAGATTAGAGTGTTTTGAGTGGCTCAGAGAAATAAAATCCTTGTGAATAGTCAATTCCCAGCTCAAGAACAATATCTTGCACCTCTTTTGAATGAACATACTCTGCAATAATCTTTGCACCTATGCTTTTGCCAAATTGACTAATAGTTTTGGCAACAGTGTAACTTTTGTCATTTTTGTAAATATTTTTGATAAAACTGCCATCTATTTTGATGAAGTCTACCTGCATAGCATGAACACGTTCAAAATTTGAATTTTGTACACCAAAGTCATCTATTGCAATTCCAAAACCGTCTGCTTTGAGATTGAGGAGTTGTTCTAAACTTCTCTTTGCACCTATTGCGCTTATGCCCTCAAGTACTTCTAAAACGACACGTGATGCATCGATATTATATTGTGAAAGCTTTGCTTGTAAATATTCTCGTAGGTAGCCGTCATTCAAGTCATATTCACTGATGTTAATAGAAAATTCATAATCATTGTTCTGAAATATAGCAAAAGATTTGTCAATCATAATTCTTGTGATGTCAGGAATCATTCCTGTCATCTCTGCAATATCAATAAAATTTAATGGTGATTGGACATCACCATCGTCATCGACTATTCGTGCTAAACACTCATATTTTTCTACTTTTGTAGTTTTATTGTTAATGATAGGTTGAAAATAGGGTACAACATACTTTTTCGCGATTATTTTTCTTAGTTTTGGCATGTACTCTTGAATTCTTATTTGTAAAAGTTCAATAGGAGAATTTTTCGTATAAATATTAATACGGTTTTTCCCTATCTGCTGCGCTTCTTTGAGTGCGGTATGCGCATTTTTAAGTAAACAACCTTCTCCTTCAGTGATTGCTATTGTTATGCTGATTTTTATAGATAACTCATTGAAGATAATTTTATGATGTAAGACTTCTGCTTGTAATATTTTTGCAAAATTATTCATCTCTTCAAGTGACTTTTTAAAAGATACAATAACAAATTCATTTGAGTTTATTCTGTATAACTTCGTCTCTTTTGGCACTTTTGATTTTAAAAAATTTGCAACTTCTTTCAGAAGAAGATTACCATTGTCATATCCGTATGCGATGTTGATATGGTCAAAGTTGTCTATGCTTATAAGCATCATAGTACGAATGCTGTCTCTTCTGTTTGATAATTTTACAAGGGCATTTCTGTTGAGAAGACCTGTTAATTCATCTGTTATGAGTTGATGTGATAATTTTGCTGTTTTTTCTTCGAGCTCTTTTTCCAGTTCTTCCTGGTATCTCAGTGAAATTTTTTGAGAGTAGATGAGATTTGCCACTTTTGTCAGGACGAGTGTAAGCTGCTCCATCTGAACCGGTTTGATTATAAAATTATCAATGCCGAGATTGATGGCTTGCAGCAGATAGTCGGAGTCATTATGTGCTGAGATAATTATGATGTTTTGTGAGGGGTTTTGTATTTTAATTCTTTTTGTTAATTCTATACCGTTCATTCGAGGCATGTTAATGTCAGTTATAACAATATCATAGGGTTTAATATTATACTTTTCTAAGGCATCCTCCCCGTCAAATGCTGTATCAAGAGAATGGAAAAGCAGCTTAAATATGTCGCTTATCTGCTCACGTGACTCTTTTTCATCTTCCACATAGAGTACATTCAGTTTATTTGTCAGCTCTTTTAATATTTTCATACTTATGAACCTCCTTTTTCACCTAAGTAAATATAGGTAATATCATCATCTTGAGTAGAGCATCTTGTTTGTGCTTGTATATGAAACTTTTGAAGTGAGTTTGAACTTTTAAAATCCTCTTTTAAATAACGTGCATAGGTCTCTTTTTCAGAGTTATTTATACTATTTTCATTTAAACCATCACTGTAAATAAGCATTTTATGCAGCTGACTTATATCTAAGCTGTCGATTTGAAAATCTTTTGAGTATGCTGCAAAAGGAGTATTGTTTGACTTTAGTTTGAACACTTCATCACTATCTAGCATGTATAAAACAGGCGGCATGGAAAAGATGGCATACTCAGCAAGCATTGTGTTTTTGTTGAAGTATAAAAAAGTGGCTGAAAGTACTTCATCTTCAAGCAGATTGGGGCCAATGAACTCTCGTAAAGCAGTTAAAAGCTCATGAAGTGAAAATTTACTGTTCTCGTTGGTAAGCCAATCGGTATGATAATTGACAAAAGCACTGCTGAGCATTGCAGAGACGGATGCAGAGATACCTTTTCCCATTCCGTCAACTAAAAAAAGAAGATATTCCTCCTCATTTATCTCTTTAAGGATATAACTGTCCCCACTGAGTGTATCTTTTGGTTTGTAAAAGACATCGCAGTCAAAATGAAAAAGTTTTTTACTTTCTTTTAACTCATTTTTTGCGATGGTAAGCTCTTTACTAAAAGTTAAATTTTCTTGATAATCACTGTAGAGTATCTTTTCCGCCTGCTCTTTCATCATACATCGGTCGGCAATAACAGATTTTGCTACCATATTAAATGTTGTAAAAAGCTCAGTAGAGGTAAAGGGTTTTTTTAAAAAGCTGCTTATGTGCAGTTCAATCGCTTCACGCAGCATCTCTATACTTTCAAGGGCAGTTACCATAATTATAGGAATGGATGAGTCAATATTTCGAATTTTTGTACTCATCTGCAGACCATTGCATTTTGGCATCATATTGTCTGTTAAAATGATGTCGATTTTCTCTTGTTCAAAACACTCAAAACCTTCTCTGCCGTTTTTAGCAAAATAGACATTTTTAAATATAGGTGAAAAGAGAGATTTGTAAATTTCTAATACATTTTCATCATCTTCTACACATAATATATTGAGTGTTTTATAGATCTCTAAAAAAAACTTATTCATGGTTTGTGTCCAGTATTATAGTAAATTCTGCACCGCCATGCGTATTGTTCTTAACAAAAACATCACCATTTAAATGCTCTTGCAGGATTTTTTTACTCATATAAAGACCTAGACCTGTGCCTTTATTTGTCTCTTTGGTTGTGAAATAAGGTTCAAAAACTCTACTGAGCACAGAATCCTTTATGCCACCTGCATTATCCGATATTTTGATTATAAATATATTGTTTTTTGTATATGCTTTTATATCAATATATTTATTTTCATTATCTATATTTTCATGAGCATCACGTGCATTGGAGATGATGTTAATGAGTATATGTTCTAACTCTTTTTTGTAAGTATATAAACTGTTCTCTTTTTCAATGTCAATAGTAACACTGATATTGTGATTTTTAAGTTGTGTTCCAATGATGTTAAATATATCTTGAAATATATCATCAAAAACTATAAGTTCTTTTTTATTGGTTGATTTTGTAAAATTCATAAAGTCATTAATCGTTTGTGACATTTTTTGTGTTATATCTTCTATGAATTTCGCTGTTGTACTTATCTCCTCATCGGTTAAAATTCCCATTTGACTTTGCATAGTTAGTTTTATGGAAGCGGCACTGATGGCATTAAGAGGTTGTCTCCACTGGTGGGCAATCATGTTAATCATTTCACCCATTTGGGCAGATTTTGACTGCTGAATTAAAAGTGCATCCTGCATCCTAATTTCTGTTAAATCCAAGGATGTGCCAACAATTTTTATTGCTTGATGATTCTGAAAAATTAGTTTTCCACTCTCTAAAATATTTAAAATTTTTCCATCATGACATTTGATTCTTATTTCCGTAGAGTGAATATCTCCATCTTCGAGTTTTTCTTGAACTTTTAGTAGCTTTTCTCTATCTTCTTCTATTACCATATTTATAAATTCTTCATAAGAAGGTGGGCCATCTTTTGGGTTTAAATGGTAGATTTTATAGTTCATATCAGACCAGGTAATCTTCATAGTAACAAGATCTAACTCCCAACTTCCAAGATTTGCCATCTGTTGGATGGCTTCAAGTGTGGCAGTTTTTGCTTCTAACTCATCATGTATCTTTTTTTGTAGCAGTGTTTGTGTATGAAGCTCTTGTGATGTGATATTGAGGATATGTCGTAATGCTTGAAAAGTTCTATCTGTGGTGGTTGATTTTACAGGTTCTTTAACCGATTTTTGCTTGACTTTTTTACTAGATTCAGAGAGAGCAATTGCTGTAAGTGTTTGATTTAAGAGTTCAGGTTTCTTGTCTGTATAAAATTCTCCATAGGTAAAAAAACCGGCTGTTGGAGCTAGATTTGCAAAAGGCTTGATCTCTTCATTGATGCGTTGTGGCAAAAAATGACGGCGTGCCATACAGGAGTATATGAAAAAAGATTCAACATTCAAGTTTCCCAATCTTTTAAGAGGATTAGATAAAATAGTTTCAGCTTCACCTATGCCTAAATAAACTTCTGCATTTTCTTCGACATTACCCGCAAAACTAAGGCTCTCATCTTTATGCTTTGCTGTAGCTGCACGTGTTTTTTTTAAGCCATTACTTTCAAGAATAAGTGGAAATTCTATGCCTGTTTCAGGAAGTGACTTGGAAATTTCTTCTCCTAAATATTTTTTATAAAATGCTACTGCACTTATGTTGTCTATAGTGTAAACCCTATTTTTATCTGATTTTGTAATGATGTGCTTTAAGCCAATGGTCTGCCAGCCAAAACTATAAAAGTTATTGACCTGAAGTATTTCAGAATTCAATGAAACAACGACTGCCCCTTTGTCGTAGAGTTTGTCATTGATGCCGACAAAACATTGCTTAAATTGTGCATTGTCTCCGGTAAGTCCTCCCGCTATAATGAGCTGTGGATTTACAGAGTGTATGCCGTTTAAGAATTCTTCACCATTACATTTTAGACCGTTGGCAAAGGCGATGAGCAGTTTTGTGTTTTTTTTGCTAACTTTTTTAGCAAGGTTTGCACCTGTCCCAAAACTGCTGGGTGTATCATCAAAGGCAATGTCTAAGGTTGTATCAGAAAAAGTGGAAACAACTATGACACTGTTTTTTGTTAAAACTTTTTCGTTCGCAATCTCTCCATCAGTTGAAGCTGTAATAATGATACTTGTGGGAAATAATTCATATAAATAAGTTAAGATTTCAGTGATTTTGTCTTTGTCTTCTCCAGAAAAAACCTGAATAAAAATAGAGAGTGCCCTGTTTGTCTCCTCTATGTCTTCTTTTGAGATAAGAGTGTCAAGATTAGAATAATCTGTAGTGTATATTTTTGTTTTCATACTTTAGAAACTTATCTCAATGGTGTAGTCTGTTGTACCTTCAATGTCTGTAAAAGATTCAAATCATCAAGTAGAGTATGTAAGTCTCTATTTGTAACATAAAGTTCAATATTATGTCCTAAATTGACTAGTTTGCATAGATAGCCTATAACAGAAGATGTGATAGATATGGAGTCTGAAAGATGAATTTTAATAAGATTAAACTCCTCTTTTATTCTATCTATCTCTTGCACTATTGCATGATGATGTGCAACGCTTTTAATATTTCCAGATATCGTAATGATATTTTGTTTCGATGAAATTGTCATATTTTTTCTCTCCATTAGTGGATGTTATTCAATGTTACTCTCATAACACTTAATCTTTTTTTAAATTAGATTCTTTGTGGGCAAATGACTACATGAAATTACTTATTAGAACACTCTAAGCACTTTTATTGTAAAATCATTCAAAATATTTAACTAAAGGTGTATTAATGGCAACTATTGGTATGAGTGATATCAAAAAAAATGTTCGTCTTGTGGTGGGTGAAGTACCATATAAAGTGGTGGAATTTCAACACGTTAAACCAGGAAAAGGTGCAGCATTCGTTCGTATGAAAATGAAGAGTTTCTTAAACGGAAAAGTAGTTGAGAAGACTGTTCACGCAGGTGACAAGTTTGAAGTGCCTGAGATTGATTACAAAACGATGCAGTATCTTTATGATGATGGTGAGATGTATCAGTTTATGGACAATGAGACTTATGATCAATTAGGACTTTCATACGAGCAGTGTGATGAGGCTTCTAAATGGTTTAAAGACGGCATTAATGTAGATATCGTCTTTTATAAAGGTAATGCCATCTCTGTACAGGCTCCAGAAGTAATGGAATTTGTTATCACAGATACACCACCAAACTTCAAAGGTGACACATCAAGTGGAAGCAAAAAACCGGCAACACTTGAGAGTGGTGCGGTTGTTCAAGTTCCATACCATGTTTTAGAGGGCGACACTGTTAAAGTAAATACAGTTGACGGCGAGTATTTAGAAAAAGTAAAATAATTATTTTTACAATATAAGGGAAAAAAGATGGGACTTAGCAACAAAGAACTACCAAGATTAGGATTTTTATATTTAGATTATGTACTTCGTTTTTTTGATCACTCTAACTTTAAAGGGTGGCCAAATAAAATAGAGACAGTTGTCTATCACTGGAAAAATGATAAAGAGCGTTTTATCAAAGAGGTAAAACGCAAGAAGATTGATGTGCTCATAGGGAATGTACCTTCAACGGCATATGAAACTTTTAGAGAAATAGCACGTGAATTGCCTCACGTACGCTTTATTCCCTCTTTAGACACACAGTTTTCTAATAAATCAAAAGAGAATGTAACACGTTTTGCATGGAAGTACGGTCTACCGATACCAAAAACATACATCTACTATAATCACGACAATGCTTACAAGTTTTTGAAAAAAGCCAAATACCCTAAAATCGTTAAAAAATCTTATGGACCATCTAACTATGGGGGTTATTTTGTTCATAAAGTTGACTCTTACAAAGAGGCCGAAGAACTTTTTGCAGAGAAAAAATACCACCCTATGTATTTTCAAGATTTTGTTCCTATGGAAGCGGACATCCGTGTAATGCTCATCGGTCATAAGCCGGTATGTGCTTTCTGGCGTCGTGCACCAGAAGGTGAATGGCTTACAAACACCTCTCAGGGCGGCAGTATGGACTACATGGATGTTCCGAAGTCTGTTCTTGATCTGGCAGTAAAAACATCAAAAGCTGCACGTGCAGAGTACTGGGCTTGTGATATTGCCTATGGTAAAGACGGTAAAGTTCGCATCTTAGAGTGTGCAACGGCTTTTGCAGCTTTTCCTTACATTCGTGACTGGATTGGTGAGTACATCATGTGGAGTCTGAGCGAAGGAAGATTTAGAAAACCAAATATGCCTATGTTTAACTGGGAAGAGTTGGGTAAAATCGACCCGTCACTTCTAAGAACTATGCGTCACATTGCTTTTGGTGCATACTCCCCAAGTTATGACGGTGCCTACTTCGGTAAGAAAAAGAAAAGCTATGGCGGTAAAGAGGTTTACATCCATAAACTTGACAAAAAGTACCCTATCTATGATGTCAAACGCAGATGGCATGAAGAGTGGCCGAGTGAGAAATGGAACTATCAAGATAAACTCGCACTTAATCCGGCAAAGAGTAAAACGAAAAAATCTGTAAAAAATGCACCACATCCTACACGTGATGAGTCAAGTGAATCAGATGTCAATGAAGTAAAAATCACAAAAAGTGAGTTAAAAGATTTTCTGACTTCCATTGAAGGTATTGGTAAGAAAAAAGTTAAAAAACTCGTTGAACATTTTGGCTCTGTTGATGATGTCATTGGTGTTATCCATCAAAACCCGACAATTTTAGAAGAGGTAAAAGGCTTTAGCTCAAAACTTGTAAAAAAAGTAGAAAAAGCATGGAAAAAGCTTCTTAAATAAGAAGCTTTTTATTCGCTAAAAGATATCTTTTAAGCAACATTAGGTGTGATATATTCATTCTGATGTGTTTGAGATATAACTTTTTGTTTTATTTTTGTAGATGAGGTTTGCGGATTATAAGTAACTTGAACTATTTTTTTCCCTTTTGATTTAAGGTATTCTTCCACTGCAATATTATGTGGTTTATCTCCCCAATCCTCTCCAATAACAAAAATATCTACATCTAACTCTTTACAGGCTGATACATACTCAAGCTCATGATATGCTCGCACATCATCTACACATTTAAGAGATTTAAGCATTTCTACTCTTTGCTTGAGTGGAATAACAGGAACATTTGGTTTATAAGAGTGTACGACTTCATCAGAAGCAACACCCACAACAAAAGTATCACCTAAAGTTTTACAATATTCTAACAAAGCTAAATGACCTACGTGTAACAAATCAAAAGTACCAACAGTATATATAATCATAATTTAATCTCCTTTAGTACATAACTGACTTTGCACACTATATTAAGGGCACCTCTAAAAACCCTAGCACATCTCAGAGGAGAGAAAAAAAGATAAGATTGTGTAAAATCTTTTTCTTAGCATAGCCGTAGCTATGGTCAGAAAAA
>JALVXQ010000179.1 GCA_027038255.1 Sulfurimonas sp.
TTTTTACTTCATCTCCAAAACCTTCACTTCTTGTGTTGATAAAAGTCTCTTCAAGATTTTTTCCCTCAACACGATTTCCATAACGAATACCATCATAACGACCAAGATTTGTTGTTGCTTCTGCTGTTGCAGTAATATAGTATGCTGAAATATCATATTTTGCATCCATCATCTCTTTTTCTACTATTGTATGCCCTTGATTTTTAAGTGCTTCTATAGCTTTTGTGTAGGCATTTTTTACATCATCACTTGCATTTTCAATATATTTTGGAATAATAGCAATAGTAAGTTTTCTCTGTGCATCTAGATTTGTTACTACTTTATCGTCCATCATAGCATTTGTTGAATCTTTTTCATCGCTACCACTTATGATGTCATAAAGAATTGCTGCATCTTCAACATTTTGTGTCATAGGTCCGATCTGATCAAGACTTGAGGCATATGCTCCTAAACCATAACGGCTCACTCGTCCATAAGTTGGTTTCATTCCAACTATACCACAGTATGCTGCAGGCTGACGAATAGAACCACCAGTATCTGAACCAAGAGCAGCAATGGCAAGACCAGCACCAACTGCCGCTGCACTTCCTCCAGAACTTCCACCAGGAACTCTGTCTGAAGCATAAGGATTTTGTGTTTTACCATAAAAACTTGATTCGGTAGTAGAACCCATAGCAAATTCATCCATATTTGTACGACCAAATGGGCTTAAACCTGCTTTTGTTAGATTTTCTATAACTGTTGCATTATATGGTGAAATATAGCCTTGTAAAATTTTACTTCCTGAAGTAACAGACCAATTTTTTACTTGAATGTTATCTTTTATGGCAATAGGTACACCTTCGCCAGCACTCCC
This sequence comes from Sulfurimonas sp., assembly GCA_027038255.1. Lineage (GTDB taxonomy): Bacteria > Campylobacterota > Campylobacteria > Campylobacterales > Sulfurimonadaceae > Sulfurimonas. The sequence continues at coordinate 857 of JALVXQ010000179.1, forward strand.
TACATCTATATATGCGTTTAGTTCTTTGTTTGCTTCAATTTTATTACGAAGTTCACTTTTGAAATTTTCTAACTCTTCTTTGTTAAGGCTAAGTGCTTCTTTGAGTGTTATCACTTTTTTTCCTTCTCTTTATTTGAATTTTTTTACAAGAAATATGCCAATACCCACAACAATAAATATAAGAGCAATAGACTCTACAATAAATGAAATTGTTACAGGTTCACTAAAATTAGGCATCTACAACACTTTTACAGCGTTGGCAGAGAGAATCTTCCTCTTTTGCTTGGTATTTCCAACATCTAGGACATTTATGGTCTGTTGCTTTTGCTATTGAGAATGTATCATCATCAAGAGTAAAACTTCCAAGAATATTTTCTTCTGGTTTATCTTCTAAAATACTAGATACAACAAACCAATCTTCTGCATCAACTCTATCCATATCAAGAACTATTTTTGATTCTGTATAAATAACGAGTTCAAGTGTTGATTTTATGATTTTTTCTTTTTTAAGTCCATCTACAACTGCTCCAAAACCTTCACGAGCTTTTACCATATAAGTTGCATCAAAAGGTGTTTGTACTTTTTCTAATGGAGTATAAGTCATATCAAAAATATCTTCTGCATCACCTTTAATAATAGTAGGAGCATTTTCTACTATTTCATCTGCTGTATATGTTAAAATTGGTGCCATAAGCGTAAGCAGAGTTTTTGTTATCATAGCCATAGCACTTTGACTTGCACGACGACGCTCAGAATTTTGTGCATTACAGTATAGATTGTCTTTTGTCATATCTATATACATACCACTAAGTTCATTGACAATAAAGTTATTAAGTGTACTCATACCATTTACAAAGTTGTACTCTGAAAATTGAGTATGCACTTCAGAAAGTACATCTGTTGCAACGCTTAAAATCCATTTATCTAAATTACCCATATTTTCATAAGGAGTAAGTGTATCTAAATCATTAATGTTTGCAAGCATAATTCTAAAAGTATTTCTAAGTTTACGATAGTTTTCACTTGTTTGTTTTAAAATACCTTGAGAGATTTTTAAATCGCCTTGATAATCAGATGAAGCTACCCATAGACGCAATATTTCACTTCCATCCTCTTTAAGCACTTTTTCTGGTGCAATAACATTACCTTTGGACTTTGACATCTTTTCGCCTTTTTCATCGACTGTAAAACCATGAGTAAGCACACCTTTATATGGTGCTTTGTGTTGTACAGCAGATGATAAAAAGAGTGAAGATTGGAACCAACCACGATGTTGATCACTTCCTTCAACATATAAATCAGCTGGATATGTTCCTGCATCATAATTTCGAGATTTTAAGACTGAGTTCCAAGTTGAACCAGAATCGAACCATACATCTAAAATATCTGTAACTTTTTCAAGC
>JALVXQ010000180.1 GCA_027038255.1 Sulfurimonas sp.
CAAAGAAACTATTGAAGCTTACAGGTTTATACGTCCCATTTTGTACCGCTACAAGGGAGAAAACATTCTTCTCGGGTTTACACTGCTCTACTACGACAAAAAAGCCATCTCAAAAATTATTGAGCAGGTTCTTAGTTATATCTATACTATTGCGACTATCATACTGCTGCTCTCTACACTCTATGTCTACTTTATCGGTTCACGTATGACAAAACCGATTCTTGAAATTACAAAAGCCTCTTCAGAGATCACAAAAGGCAATCTCAATGTCCATCTCGATGTCCATACAAATGACGAGATTCAAAACTTGGCAAATCACTTTAATACGATGGTCTCCTGGCTCAAAGAGAAAGACAAACTACAAAAATTTGTCTCAAACTCCACAGTAGACATGATTAAAAACTCCTGCAACGAGCCTGCTGTTTTAGGCGGTAAATATAAAAATTTAACCTTTTTGTTCTGTGATATTCGTGATTTTACCTCTTTAAATGAAAAAAAGACACCCGAAGAGGTTATCAATATTGTCAATTTTTATCTCTCTTTGCAGGCGAGAATCATCAAGAAGAACAATGGCGATATTGACAAATTTATCGGGGATGAGGTAATGGCATCTTTTTCCGGAGAAGAAGGCAGCATCAATGCCATTAAGAGTTCCATAGAGATTCAACAGGCTATAAAAAAAGAGAATATTTTGAGAAAAAATCAAAATGAAACTGTCTGTAACGTTGGTATTGGTATATCTAAAGGGCAGGTTATCGTAGGCAATGTCGGCTTCAATGAGCATATGGACTATACGGCTATCGGGCTTGCTGTAAACATGACCTCACGACTCTGTTCGTATGCAAAAGAGAAAGAGATACTCATCGACAAAAAAACCTTTGCACACTCTGGCTTCAAATGTAACTATACTCTCACGGAGCCTTTAACGCTCAAAGGTATTAGCAATCATGTCATAGCCTACTCCATCTCAAGTGAAGAGCTTTAAATATGCAGTACACTTTTTTCTCTCTCATTCTCATTGGAACACTCTTTAGCGGCTGTATCAATTTAAAACAAGAGCATGCAACCCCTAGCCAAAAGAAGCAGATTCATATCACCAAACTCAACAAAGAGGTTAAAAAACTCGATTCTCATGATAAGAGGCTCATCTATAAATCTATAAAAAATGAGATTCATCTCTATCATCAAAAAGGTGATGAAGATTACAAAAACGGCTACTATCATGATGCAGCAAAAGCATATGAACTTGTCAACTTTTATGAGGACTACAATGCCATCTCTCCACAAAAAATAAACAACATCAAAGCAGAGGCAAAACGAAGAGCCTATCTACACTATAGAACTGCCCAAAAGTATCTCAAAACAGATAAAAAAAGAGCTCTGATTGAACTCAACAGCGTAATGATGAACAATCCTGACTATAAAAATACAAAAGAACTCTATAATGAACTAAGAGATGACAGAGGCATGAGAATCTACATCCATGCACTTGAAAACTCTTTAGAGACTAAACTCATAAATAACCGAGGCAGCTACAAAGAGCTTAAATCTATACAATACAGTTTAAAAACTCTTGCACAGTATAACTATAAAAATCCTACTCTTCAAAAAGCAAGAGAGCTTTTACGAACACAAAAACATGTTTTACTCAAAAATGCCATAAGCATCTATAAAAAAGGCAAACTGAAAAAATCTAAACAGAAGTTTCTTCATATACTTTCACTCTACCCTGATGATGCCACCGCACAAAAATATATGAAACTCATAGCCTTTAAACAGAGTAAAAAACACAATCTTGCCATGGCAAATCAAGCTCTCCAACAAAAGAGTTATCTTGAAGCAATCGCCTATGCAAAAAAAGTTTTACAATTAGAATCACAAAACAAAGAGGCAAAAAAAATCATAGTAACAGCGAACAAAAGAGCAAAAGCGGCAGTAAGAAGATTTGTCAGAGAGGGGAAAAGATACTATAACAATAAAAATCTCGATCAGGCAAAACAGTGTTTTGAAAAAGCATTGGAAATTGATAAAACGAATAATACCTCACTCATCTACCATAAAAAGATTCAGCGACAACTGCAGACGATTAAAAGCCTGCAGTAAGTCTTTAGAACAAAGGATTAAATACTTACCTCTTTAATATCAGCAATATTTAAAATATTTTTATAGATAGAAGCCACTAAAGCTTTTCTGTTGTTTTTGAGTTTTTCATCTTCTGCATTTACCATGACATTGTCAAAGAAACTGTCAAGCTCAGGTTTAAGTCCAAGCAGCGCATCAAGCTCTTCTTCATAAGAGTCGTATTGTACTGTTGTAACTTCTTTATAACGGCTATAGAGCGCTTTTTCAGCATCTTCTTGCAGCAGACCTTCATCAATACTTAGCGGCTGCGTGAGGTCAATATCTTTTGTAATGTTTGCCACACGTTTAAATGTAGAACTCACTTCATCAAAACCTTCAGAGTTTACCAGATTGTTGAGTGCTTCTATTTTACGTCCGAGTGCTAAAAGTTCTCGCTCATTTGAAGCTAAAACCGCTTCAATGATAGACGGATTTACTTTATAGTAACGTTTGATTCTCTCTAAGATGAAGCTCTCAAGTTTTTCTAAATCTATTGCACCCTCATAATTTTTGGCAAGCTCTTTAATATCTGCAACAATGTCAAATCTAAAGCCATACTCATTTACAATGCGGATAATGCCATTTACTGCACGACGCAATGCAAAAGGGTCACGTGAACCTGTCGGAATCTGATTCACAGAGAAGAGCCCAAGCAAAGTATCGAGTTTTATACTCATAGCGACAATGGCGCTTAGAGGAGTCGAAGGAAGTGCACTCTCTTCACCCTCTGGAAGGTACTGCTCTTTAATTGCAAGTGCCACAGCCTCATTTTCACCGGCCTCTTTTGCATAGTAGTAGCCCATAAGCCCCTGTAGCTCCGTAAATTCATAAACCATTTCACTCATAAGGTCCGCTTTTGCAAGTTCCATAGCTCTCAGCAAGTCTGCTTTTGATGCGTCAATACTATACTTGTCAAAAAGTTCTTCGGCTATCTTTGTTTCACGCACAATTTTATCTGCAATGCTTCCAAGACCTTTAAAAAAGGCAGCTTTTTCAAGTCCTTTTGTACTAAGTCCATTTTTAAGGTCGTTTCTCCAAAAGAAGAGTCCATCAGCAAGACGAGGACGAAGAACTCTCTCATTTCCAGAAATTACCTCAGAAAAGTCATCTGTCAGCGCATTGGAAACTACAACAAATTTGTTAATGAGCTTCCCATCTTTAAAAACAGGAAAGTAACGCTGATGCTCTTTCATAGATGTAATGATGACTTCAGGAGGCAGTTGCAAGAACTCCTCATCAAAAGAGCCAAGCAGTGCCGTTGGATTTTCCGTGATGGCTACAACTTCAGCGAGAAGATCTTCATCGACTTCAATATTGAGCCCGTTTAAAGATTCAATCTCTTGAAAATCCTTAAATATTTTTTCTCTTCTCTCTTCTTGAAATAATGTAACACCATTGTTTTTGAGTGTTTGGAAGTAATCTTTTGCACCTGAAATCGCTACAGCATTAAAGTTTGCAATGCGGTGTACACGTGTCGTTTTTGCAGCATCTACTTCATATATTTTCATAGGCACAACTGCATCATCCAAAAGGACATTTACCCAACGGATAGGACGAATAAAGCTCTCACGCAAGCTTCCCCAACGCATTGATTTTCCAAAGTCAAGAGACTTCAACCACTTCTCTATTATCTCAGGAAGCAGCTCTACAGAAGCTTTTCCTTGAATGTCTTTTTTGTAGTAAAGAACTTCTTTGCCGCCCTTCTCTGCACGACCAAGTTCCTCAAGACTCACACCGCATTTTTTTGCAAAACCATGTGCTGCCGCTGTCGGCTCACCATCTTTGAATGCAACTGCAACAGGCGCACCGAAGAACTCTTCGACAGAGTCCTCTTGAGCCGTTTTAAACTCTCTATGCCACAGTACCAAACGACGTGGAGTATAGTAAAATTCAAATTCACCTAGAAGCGCATACTCTTCCAAGATCTTCGCATATTTTTTCTCAATATTTTTCAACTCTTTTAAAAGGGGAACAGCCGGCAACTCTTCAACACCTATCTCAATTAGTAATGGTTTTAACATATTTATACTCTTTATCTATTAATTGAGGCGATTTTATCTATTTGTTGGTTAAAATCTTGTTAAAAAGTGAAACTTTTGTTCTAAAAAAATTAAATAAAACTTAAAGAAGATACCTTTGCTCTTGTTTATGTTTTGGTAAAAGATTTTATAGATACAATATCACCATAATTAAACAAACAAAAAGGATTTAATATGCCAAAGATTAACAAATATGTTGATATTGACACAGTAGAAAGAGAAGCAAAAAAAGATTTAATCGATCGTCACTCACCGTTCATCACAGTAGCGGGCGTAGCTAAAAAAGGCGAAATGCTTGCAGTAAATGTAAAAATGGGTAATGAATATACTCACCCAGATGATTTTGATCACTACATCGAAAGTATCACTCTTTTTGACGGTGACACAAAACTTGCTATGGCTACTTTCGTACCAGGAACTTTAGGAAATGAAAAGTCTCATGCAGAAGTAACTTTTAACATCCGTCCAATGAAGAAAAAACTTAACCTTGTAGCACACGGATACTGTACAAAACACGGAATCTGGGAATCAACTCCTGAGCTTGTAGAAGTTACAGAGTAGTTTTAACTTTTCTTTTTTAAGCCCTATTATTAGGGCTTAAATTTTAAATTTATAGAAGGTTCATCAATATAAAAACCTTGAGAATAATCAATCCCTAACTCTTTTACTTTATCCATCACAACACTTGAATGCACGTACTCTGCAATCGTCTGAATACCTAATCTTTTTGCAAACTGCACAATCGTATCTACAACGATAAATGACGCATCATCCACATCAATGTTCTCTATCAAAGTACCATCAATTTTTATGTAGTCTGCCTTGAGTTTTGTCAAGTAAGAGAAGTTAGAGTAGCCGCTGCCAAAATCATCAATGGCAATTTTTGCGCCATAACGTGTCACTTCTCCAATGAACCTATCTACCTTTTTAAAATCTTGAATAGCCTCAGACTCTAAAAGCTCAAAGGTAATTCTGTTGGCAGTTGAGCGGTTATCTTTGAGCTTTTTGATGATAAAGTTAAAGATTTCACTGCTCATGATGTCTTCTATTGAAAGATTGACACTAAATTCATATTCGTTATCTGCAAATGCTTCAAACGCTTTGTTGATGATGATTTTTGTCACTTCATTATAAATTTTAATACTTTTTGAGATGGGAATAAAGAGCATTGGTGAGAGTATTTTGTCATTTTTATCTATAAGGCGTGCCAAACACTCGTACTTGACAACTTCGCCACTGTTGTTGTCCATAATTGCTTGATAATAAGGAACAACTCTTGAGTTTTCTACAGCTTCTCTTACAATATGTGAGAGCATAAGGTTTCTCTCATACTCATGTTCAAAATTCATTCTGTCTTCATAGATCCAAAACGGAACACCTTTTTGTTTTGCATAAATGAGAGCCATAGAAACTTTTGAAAAAATACTCGTATTATCACGGTTTGAAGAGGAGGCCATCGTAAAATCAATATATATTTTTGTGTCCTGATAAACAATCTCTATATTTTTTATCTTCTCATACATCTCTGCCATATAATCTTTAAGTTGATAAAATCCTAGCCTTGTTTCAATTGTCAGACCATATTCCGCACCAGAGAGTCTGTAAACTTTATGCTCTTTGAGAATCTCTTTAAGAAACTTTCCGACATATTCTAAAACATAATCACCGACAACAAAACCGTAAAAGTTATTAATCGCTTGAAAATTATCAATTTTCAATAGAACAAGCCCTGCATCATCACAACTTTGCAAATCTTTTCGAAGCTGGTACATATTTGGCAGATTTGTCAGATGGTCTGTAAAATAGCGTTTAAAAAGTTGGATTCTATACTCGTCTATACTCTGTTTTTTATTAAAATTATCAACATAAAGCTCTTTAAGAATTTCATCGCTGATATTTTTTTCATCATCTGTATCAATCATAAAAACAGTTATAGCTGTTACGACTTTATTATCATGCTTAAGTAGAACGATTTGTGCTTCAGGAAGTGTTTTTTTTAGCTCTTTAAGTAAATTTTGGACAAGAACAGTATTATGAATATAAGAGACTATGTGGATGAGCATCTTGTTTTTTTTGAGTAGATTAATCTTTTGGACAACATCTTCAACTTCAACTGACGATTCTAATTGAAAATTGTTTATCTCTAATTTATCACTATCTACAGGCATTTACAGCTCCAAAACTTTGTTATAAGTATAGTAACATATTTTTGATATAAAGTAGAGTTTAACTCGATTTAAACTATACTATCGATGAAATTTATTGGAGTTGGTGCTTAAAATTGAAATCTTTTCAAAATCTTATCTTCTTACAAAATCTTTATAGATTAAAAGCTATGGGATTTGAGTATATCGACCATTTTACCATCAACGAAAAGACGAACTATGAACAGCCAAGTTCTCTTGATGAACTCTCTCATAATATACAAAACTGCCATTTGTGTGATTTGAGCAAGTCCAGAACACAAAGTATGAACGGTTATGGAAATGCAAACGCCAATCTTGTTATAATTGACTATCTGGTATCGCAGGCACAAGATGGTGCAAACAATTACTATGTCGGACGCTCCGGAGAGACCCTGAAAAAGATGATTGAAAATGTTTTACACAGCAGCGTAGATGACATCTATCTCACGCATGCTATCAAATGTAAGCCTTTACAATCAAACAAGCCGTCTCCTTCAGAGTGGAACTCATGTAAAAGCTATCTCTTCGCTCAGTTGGATTTTATCCAGCCAAAAGTCATTGTGACGTTAGGTGAAGAAGCGTATGCACATCTTACAAATGACTCTGCAGATAACTTTGAAAATGTTCGGGGGCATGTCATAGACTATAAAAATTATAAACTCGTTCCGATATACCATCCCCAGTTTCTACTGCGGAACCCTGAACTGAAAAAAATAACTTTAAATGATTTACATACTATAAAGAGTTGCTTATGAAAAAACTACTGTTTTTAACACTGCCGGTCATCATCTTCGCACAAAGCTTTATGATTTCTAACATTACTTTACCAAAAACCTACGTTCAAAACTTAGACCCTTATGAGTGTGATGATGAATGTATGCGGGACTATTTAAATAAAGATATGATTTTCTCTTTTCTTGCGCACGCAAATACAAAACTTGCAGATAAAGAGCTTGATGACATAAGAACGATGAATATTGCCATTTTTAATCTTGGGGCTTATAATGCTGGGGGTAAACTCAAAATTGCCCTGCTTTTACCTTACAAAAAGATTGGAAAATACGCCTCTTCTACGATTAATGCAACCTTTGCCTACCTCATGACAAAAAGTAACCCTTTTACATTAAAAAGTTACAGAGTTGAGAGTGAAAGTATGGAAGATCTTAGCAGCAGTATTCAAAAGATTAAAGATGATGGCTTTGACTATGTCATCGCACCTGTTACTAAAGAGGGTGTCGATAATATCATTGCTCTTGATCCAAATCTCAACATCTACTTTCCGACAATCAACAAAAATGATGTCGAAAGTTCTTCACCTTACTATGTCTTTGGAGGAATTGACTACAATGCACAGAGTAAACTGCTGCTCAAAGAAGCCGTCTCGCCACTCATCATCTTTTCAGACAAATCTCAGACAGGTAAAAAATTGGCAACGTACCAAGAGCAAGAGTTTTTGCATCCGACACAGAGTGTAGATGAACAGGTGCAAGAAGAAGGAATATTTGGCAGTTTTTTCAACTCATCCTCTGCAAATGATGAAACTGAAAATCAAAAAACAACCGAAAATGAAGATGCAAATGCAACAGAGAAAAAAGTCATAAAGTACTTCATCTCACGCAGAACTACAAACCTTGAACACTACCTCAAGAAAAATGAAGATATCATCAACGGCTCATTTTTTCTCAACACACCTATCATCAAAAGCGGTATGGTTATGTCACAGTTGACACTCTACGATACAAATGCGACAAACATCCTCTCAACACAAATCAATTATGATCCGCTGCTGCTCTCAATGACTCAGTACATCGACAGAGAGAAGATGGTAGTAGCTAACTCCATCATCAAAAACAATACAGTTCTCATAGAGACAAATTCACTGTTGGGCAATGACATCGTATATGACTGGATTAACTACACAACGACAATCGGTGTCGATTATTTTTACAATCAGATAACAGGTGATGACAAAGATTATGACATCAATGTCACTGACAATCAAATGGTATATGGCATAGAGCTGTTACGTCCGGGAAGATCCAGATTTCTGCCTTATGTTACGTCACACGAAGAGTGAGAGAAGTAACTCTCTACTCTCTTTGTCCAACTTCTGGACTTTTCCCTCAAACGTGATGTAAGCAAGTAAAATTTCCAATTCAAATATTTTCACATCATCTCTGTAAATCGTTTGTTTTAAAGAAAAAGAGGCAGCTTTCATGCCTAAAAGTTCTGTTTTTATCTCAAGCAGATCTCCAAGCTTGGCACTTGTGTAGAAGTCTGCATTGACCTTGCGTGCGACAAAATGTCCATTTTTTAGAACCGGTGTCATCCCTCTTTTGAAAAAAGCATCACTTCTTGCCCGCTCACAAAAATTTAGGTAATTAGAGTGGTAAACAACACCTCCCATATCTGTATCTTCGTAATAAACTCGTATTTGCATTCTTTTCCTTAATCATCAAGCTCTGTATAGCCTTTTTGTAACTGTGCTTTTTTTGTCATGATTTTTACACTTTCAGTGATGTTTTCATTGGCGATGTGGTAGTGTTCATAGAGCTTTTGCAGGGACTCATCTATCTTTTTAGATAAATCGGTGCCGAGCTCTTCAATCTTTGCTTTCATCTCTATGTAATTCTCATCTTTTGTATATTGAAGTTCGCTTGAAAGCTGCGTGAGATGTGCCTGTGCTTTGACATAATCATCTTTTATTTTTTCTATCTCCAGCACCAACTCTTTAATATCTACAGAGATCTTCGTTATGCTGCTTGTCTGTTTTTCAAGTTCATCCATTTTATTTGCAGAGAGAAGCATCTGCTTCATTATCATTTCACTCTGCGTTCGGATGTTGCTTAAAACACTTTCATCTTCATAGAGGGATGTTTTAATACCCTCGGCATGCAGTTTTAAAGACAATATTTCGGATTCAAACTCTTGCGTGAGCGTGCCGAATCTCGAAAATGTTTTTTCAACGATTCTTTTTGCCACATCATCAGAGAGAGATTTCATGGACTCTAAACTACTTTTTAGCATCTCAATATCTTCAGCGATGTCATATCTGCTCTCACCGGCTTTTTCAAGGAGTTGCGTGAGCTTATTGTAGTGGTCTTGTTCGGCAACACGCAACATATCAATATGCTTATGAACGACATTGTCAAGCTCCGGTAGCTGCACTTCACTAAAGTAGGCAAATGATTTTGTCACACTTTCATGCCACTCTTGAATATTGTCAAACTTCTTTGCAAACTCTATTTGATTGGCTTGAATGGCTTCGAGAGAATGCACATCTGATGTAAATTTTTCTTGTATTTCAAGCTGATTATGCCTGTCTTCCTGAGAATACTCTGTCATACGTGCTTCAAGGTCTAAGATGAAATTTTTAAGCTCTGCTATCTCATGCGCCAACACTTGAGTAAAATCGTCATGTATTCTTGCGCTGTAGGACTCTTTTGTCTGATTGAGAATATTCATGACAATATATAAAA
>JALVXQ010000181.1 GCA_027038255.1 Sulfurimonas sp.
ATCTGCTCCTCTTTTAGAGTTTGCGCAAGCACTTCTTGACGGTGTGACTGTTCATGCCGCAGAAGCGTTGGGACTCAATACCGGAGTTATTGAAGAGGGAAAAAATGCAGATATGATTGTCGTTGATCTTGAAGCTGAACCGACCGCAGAGCTTCCGATTCATCTTATATTACACCGCTATAACATTTCAAAAGTTTACATTAACGGAAAAATAGAAAAAGGAGCCCTCTAATGGAGACAATTAAAAAGATTTTTTCACCCATTACAGCAACAATAGACTATATACAAAATCATTTTAAAGCAATGCTCTTTCTTTTGCTTCTTGTACTTCTCTTTGCACCGGCGAGCGAGAAAGAGTTCACAACAAATAATTTGCAAAAGATTTCTCTTTCAGGACCTATCATGGATGCTACAGAAATAGTTCAAAAGATCAACTCTGCTGCTGACAATGAAGCTATAAAAGGGGTTCTTTTTTGTGTCGATTCTCCCGGTGGTGCAGTTGCACCTTCAGTGGAAATTTCAGAAGCCATTAAACGTCTTCGCGATAAAAAACCTGTTATTGCATATGCAAAAGGGACGATGGCAAGCGGAAGTTATTATGCGAGCATCTGGGCAGATAAAATCATAGCAAACCCTGGAAGTATGGTAGGAAGCATCGGTGTTATCATGCAGGGTGCGAATTTCAGCGGACTCATGAAAAAATTAGGCATACAGTCACAGGTTGTAAAAGCAGGACTTTACAAACAGATAGGTACCCCTGATAGAAAATGGAAATCTTATGAAGTAGCTGAACTGAACAAAGTCATACAAGGCACTTATGATATGTTCACGCAAGATGTTGCCAATGCCCGTAAGCTCAACATTAAAAAACGTGACAGTTTTGCCAATGCCCATATTTTTACAGCAGCACAGGCAAAAAAAGTCGGTTTGATTGATTCACTTGGTGTTGAGTATGATGCGAAAAAAGCGCTTGTAAAACTCAGCGGTGTAACGCATCCTCTCTGGAATAAAGAAGATAAGTTTGATAAACTGATGAAGAGATTTGCAGCATCGACTGCTGTGGTTTTAAATACCTACTTTCCCGCTCTCACCTTGAAATAACAGAGTTTTATAACTCTGTTACTGAGATGACCTGCTCTCTATTTTCAAAAATTCTTTCAACTCTCTCCTGCCAAAGCGCACCAAATCTTTTCATCTCCTCTTTTGATGCCGCACCCTGCATTGTTTTTTGCATAAGAGGCATCATATCTGGATCTGCTGGCACACTATTTGGATTGTAAAAAACGTCGACACTTGTTTGTGTGTTTATTCTTGTAAATCGGGCTGAAGAGCTGATGTCAGTGTCAAAATGCATCAAAGAGTGGCGTGCAAATTTTCCCCCCAAGCCTTTAAAGCCACTTTTGTCTGTCGCACCTGTAATGTGTGAGATAACATTACCTATAACACCTGCTACTCCCTCTTCCAAGGATTCTGAAAATTCTACTTTAAGATTGCCTCGCACCGCTCTTTCATTTGGATAGAGTGCTTTAAGTGCTGCATCAGCTATAAGATAAGCACCTGCAACAGTAGGACAGGAGTGTCCAGCAGCTTTCACAACTTCAAGATATGTAATCTCATACTCACCATTTTCAAATGCGCCTAAGATATCAGCAATGGGGTCCTGGAGCTGAATACTCTCTACCTGATCAAAAAATTTTGGATACTTCATCTATATTTTCCTTTTTTCTAAGACCTTTGCCTCTACTATAACGCTGTCACTCTGTGCTTCAAAAACATCATCTTTTTCCAAAGAATCAATATTTATGACAACACCGCTGCGTGAGATCTGGGCAAAGCCTTTTTTTGTTTTTAATTTTGGATGGTTGGATTCTAGCATTTTTCGCAGATGCAAAAGTTGATTTTGCGCAAGATTGAGTGTAGAATCTATGGTGTGAGGGAAACGCTCTTTTATGTTTTGCAGCTCTTTTTGTGTAGAAGAGAGCTTAAAATCAATACTTTGCGTAAATGCCTCACGCAGCTGTCTAATTTCATCTCTTTTTTGCTCTAACTTTTTCTCTACAGAGTGCTGTTCATAAGAGAGTTTAAGATGTTCCAATGCCTGCTTTTTCGTCTGAATCTTTTGGCGAAGCAGCTGCGTGAGCTGCTGAGAATAGGAATCTATACTCATATAGAGCTCATTGGTGTCAGGCAGTATCATCTCCATCGCAGCACTCGGTGTCGGAGCGCGTAAGTCTGCTGTAAAATCAGAAATAAGCCAGTCTATCTCATGTCCGACTGCAGAGACTATCGGCGTCTTTGCGTGAAAGATAGCATCAGCCACCACCTCTTCATTAAAAGCCCAGAGATCTTCCATGCTTCCTCCGCCTCGTCCAATGACAATGACATCATACGCTTTCTCATCCGCTATTTTAATTGCGTGAGCGATAGAAGCAGCCGCACTCTCTCCTTGTACTAAGACATCGTACACATCAAGCTCTAAAAGTCTGTATCTTGCATTAGCAACACGCAGCATATCTTGCAGGGCAGCTCCTGTTGCAGAAGTTATTAATGCAATTTTCTTTGGAAATTTTGGCAGTGCTTTTTTTATCTCAGGAGTGAAATAACCCTGCGCTGAAAGTTTTTGCTTGAGCTGTTCATACGCAAGTGCCAAAGCGCCCTGCCCTGATGGCTCAATGCTAAAGCAGTTTATCTGATAACTTCCACGCGGTTTATAAAGCGTGATTGCCCCGTCAATAATAACTTTCATTCCCTCTTCAAGACGAAACTTCAGCTTTGCAGCATTCCCTCGAAACATGACAGCACTGATAGCAGAATCTCTGTCTTTGAGGGTAAAATAAATATGTCCGGAGTTATGAAAAGTGATACGAGAGAGCTCTCCTTCGACAAAAACTCGGGAGAAACTCTCTTCTAAAAGATGTTTTATCTGTTCATTCAGGGCAGAAACTGAGAGTGTATGCATTGTATTCCAATTCTTTAAAGTAAATTTTCTCGATATAACAACAAGTAGTATAAAAATTATTGATAATATTATTTATTAAAAAGTTGTTCAAAATCAAAAACAAGGGTGTCTAACTACTTGCAACAACTGCTATTCTACAATATTTTGACAAAATAGACAAATTTAGTTAAACTAAATAATATTACATAAGAGAACTTAGTATTAAATGAAAACATCACTCCAAATTAAATATCATTACCCTTTTTTTAAAATTCTATTCAATCCTAAAATAATCATGTTTCTTGTCATTGTCAACTTGGTTATTTTAGCAGATTATCTAGAGAATTATCACTTTAATTTTAAACTTGCTAAGTTCTTTTATATTCTTTTTGTGTTTATTCCTCTTATTTTCAAAGCTTTTACATATATATCTTATTACATTATGCTTATAAAAGTAAGGAGTATCAAAGTAGACAAAGACTTTTTAATTATCAATAATAAGAGAAAATATCCTTGGAAAGAGCTTGAATTAAAACTAAGCAGCTACGGAGAATTTTCACCTGCACTACATCATGCTCATAATGCAACATGGATTAGTGTCTATAAAAATGATAAAGTAGTAGAAGAGATACTTTGTAATGTAGATGCGTTGGATTTATTTGAAATCGATTATAAAAATCTATTTGATATGCTGCAGAAGATACAAAAAAAACAAATAGTTACTATTGCTGAATATAAAACACTACTACAAAAACAAAAAGAAGAACATAAAAAAAGTTTTTTTTATGTTCTTTTATCTCTTCTTATCACTTTGCTACCTATAATCTTAATCGTACTTTTTACTAAGTCTTAGACT
Source organism: Sulfurimonas sp. (assembly GCA_027038255.1). Taxonomy (GTDB): domain Bacteria; phylum Campylobacterota; class Campylobacteria; order Campylobacterales; family Sulfurimonadaceae; genus Sulfurimonas. The sequence continues at coordinate 3,795 of JALVXQ010000181.1, forward strand.
CTACTTCTTACGAGCAATAAGGAGTGTGGAGATATCCATAGAGAAACTTTGTGTATGTAACATCTCAAAGCCTGCCTTTTCTAGCTCTGTTTGCATGCCTTGGATCGTTACGAAACTCTCAATTGAGTCCGGTAAGTATGTGTAGGCCTCAAGATTTTTAGAGATGGCTCCGCCTACATATGGAAGGATTTTATGCATATAAACATCGCGTAGTTTTTTCAGCAGTGTCTTGTTCTCATCTTTCATAAACTCTAAGATTACTACAAGGCCTCCAGGTTTAAGAGCACGATTGAATTCATAAAAAGCCTCTTGACGCTCGACGACATTACGAATGCCGTAAGTGATACTGAGTATATCAGCGCTTGCATCTTCGAGTGGTATCTCTGTCGCTTTTGAGATATGATAATGAAAATCCGGGAATTTTTTACGAGCGACATCGACCATGCCATTTGACGGATCAACTCCAACATACTCACCAATGGCAATACCTGATTTTTGTGCCTGTTTTTGCCAAAATCCCATCATATCACCGGTACCGCAAGCAACATCGACAACTCTGTCAATGTTCTCTTTGCCATAGTAATCAAAAGAGAGATCACAGGCTTTTTTTCTCCAAGAGATATCGACACCCATACTCATAACACGATTGGCTGTGTCATATGTCGGTGCTATGTCATCAAACATAGAGACAATTTTTTCCTGTTTCTGTTCACCCTCTTGCTCTAATATACTCATTATTTATATCCTTCTTTTCATCCATACAATTATATCTTCGCTCTCTTTATCCACATTTAAAAACTCAAATTTATCATCGCCAAATTTTATGGATTGCTCCCCACCAAGTGACGGTGCGATATAACAGAGATAATAATCCACGACATCCCGGGTCAGTGCATACATTTGCGAACTACCTTCAATCATAATGTTTTTATACTCACGCAAGCGTTCTAAATTATCTTCGATAAAAACTTTTCTGCCTTCTACACTAAAAAGTGGAATCGTTTTGTCAAAATCCTGCTTGCGTGAGAGTATCAAAATATCAGGAGCTTTGCCATCCACAAGCCTTGCGTCAAGTGTCGGTCTGTCTGCTCTCACAGTTCCTCCACCAATCACAAGCAGATCACATACATCACGCATAGCATGCACCTGCTTGCGTGAGGACTCAGAGGAAATAATACCCCCATCCGTTGTCCCGTTTAATCGCTGCGCCCACTTAAAAAAGATAAAATTACTTTCTAAGGTTTTTTCAAAGGGCAAAAGCAGTGCATCACACTCCGTTTTCATGATTTCACTGTATACAGTGCAGTTGTTCATCGAAAGAATCAATGAACCGTTTGCAGCTTTTTTATTCGTGTCATTTGAGCCGACATAGACCTCTTGAATGCCAAGTTCTGCTATGAGATTTGCACAAGAAGGGGTTTTCCCTTGATGTGAGCAAGGCTCAAGTGTTGTATAAAGTTTTACATTTTCAAAAATGCCTTTGTGATTGCTTAAAAGGTGGGTATGAATATCTGCAGAGTCTTGCAGAGCTAAAATATAGCTGTCATTTGTTAGTTTAAAATATGCGGCTTTAAGTGCATTGACCTCTGCGTGAGGCTCACCCGCTTTGTGATGTGCCTCTACAGCTAAAATCTCGCCACTCTCTGCGACAATTGTGCAGCCAACAGCAGGGTTTGGATAACTCAAACCTTGATATTTCCATGCCTCACGCAAGGCTAAGGTCATATAAAAGTTAGTATCGATTACCATTCAAAATAGGTTTTTGCTTTTTTAACATCAGAAAAATTAACATCAAAACTTTCATCATCTTTTGCAAATGTCAGTTTATTGCTCTCTACTGCTGTCAATTTCGCTTTGATTTTTTCTTTATTCTCAAGTAAAATACTCATATCTTCACCAATTGACTTTTTAAAATGATCAAGCGTTGTGAGTTTTCTTTCTATGCCTGGGCTTCCAACTTCAAGTCTATATTCACCTGAAACAGGTGGTGTTACATCTAAAAGTGGAGAGAGCAAATGCGTAAGTTCTACATAGGCATCCAGATTAACACTTTTTCGCTTGCCGTCTTCAAACTCAGGAGATATAACACTGACACGAAAAATCGTTTCATCAAATTCATTGACAATTACTGTGTCATAAAGTTCAAGTCCTACTGATTTTACAATAGATTCTATATCGCTGTGCAGACTCATTATGCTTCCTCTTGTGTATCTTTTGCTATTTTTTTAAACAGCTCTTCAATTGTTTGTGATTTTTTAAGTTGCTCGTCAAACTCAAATGTAAGTTTCGGGCATCTGTACCAACCTTGATCTTTAAGACAAAAATCTTCAATGATTGGTCTTGCTTTACGAAGTTGTTTCATATGAGTACGGCGTTCTTCTTCAGAAAAAGCACTTGGATCTATGTATACTTTTGCATCACTTCTTCCACGAGAACATTTCACCTCAATTATATTGAGTTCATGCAGGCGTGCATCATTGAGATGCGTGAGTGCTTCTGGAATGAGCTCCGCTAAAAGAGACTCCGTTCGTTTGAGCTTTATTTGTGCTTCAGTCATCTATTTTAATCTTTAAAGAGAAACTTTTTGTTCAACTTTTTTGAATGTTTCAATCACATCACCAGTTTGAACATCTTCGTAGTTAGAGATAATAACACCACACTCATAACCATTTCCAATCTCTTCGACATCGTCTTTAAAACGTCTGAGTGACACAAGTTCACCCTCAAAGGCAACAACACCTTCTCTAATAACACGCACAAGTCCACCACGAATAAGTCTGCCATCTACAACAACACAACCTGCAACCATACCTTTTGGTGATTTAAATACATCACGCACTTCTGCTTGACCTGTATTTTCTTCCGTAAATTTCGGTGCCATCATACCTGTAAGCATCATTGTCATATCATCAAGAAGTTGGTAGATGATAGAGTATGTTCTAATATCTACATTTCTCTGTTTTGCCAATGCTTTGACTGAACCAGTTGGACGAACATTAAAACCAAGAAGTACACAGTTTTCAGAGTTTGCAACGAGTTCTACATCACTCTCTGTAATTCCACCGACACCGCTTGAGATGATGTCAATTTTCACTTCATCATTTCTAAGTTCACTAAGAGAAGACCTAATCGCTTCAAGAGAACCGTGAACATCAGTTTTAAGTACAATTTTAAGAGATTTAAGTCTACCCTCTGCAATCATCGCTGTCATATCTTCTAAAGATGATTTCGTTGATCTAGAAAGTTCCTTGTTACGCTCGTACTCTTTTCGTTTAAGTGCGTACTCTTTCGCTTCTCTGTCACTATCCATTGCCATTAATATTTCACCGGCAGGTGGTACTTCATTAAGACCAACTACAACAGAAGTATGTGATGGACTGACAACTTTGATACTTTTACCCATGTCGTTTATAAGTGCTTTTACGCGTCCGTATGCTGCTCCACATACCACATGGTCACCAATTTTAAGTGTTCCGTTTTGAACGATAACAGTCGCAACTGCTCCACGTCCTTTTTCTAAAGAAGACTCAACAACAGCTGCTTTTGCTTTTGCATTTGGATTTGCTTTAAGCTCCATAACTTCAGCAGTTAAAAGAATATTTTCAAGAAGGTCATCTATTCCCATATTTGTTTTTGCAGAAACAGGAACGAACTCTATATCTCCACCCCAGTCAACCGGGTTAATACCCTGCTCTGCCATTTGACCTTTGACAAGATCTGGGTTTGCTGTCTCTTTATCCATTTTATTGAGTGCAACAATAATAGGTTTTCCTGACTCTTTTGCAAGTTTGATAACTTCAAGAGTTTGTGGTTTTACACCATCATCAGCAGCAACAACGATAATGACAATATCTGTGATATCTGTACCACGTTGACGCATATTAGAGAATGCTGCGTGACCCGGAGTATCTATAAAAGTAATCTCTTTACCGTTTTGGCTAATTGTATATGCACCTATATGCTGTGTGATTCCACCAGCTTCGCCTTCTGTTACTTTTGCATTTCTAATCGCATCTAAAAGTGATGTTTTACCATGGTCAACATGCCCCATGATTGTAATTACAGGAGGACGTTCAACTGCATTTGGATCTTCTTCGGCTGTTGTCTCTTCAACATAGTTAAACTCATCTTTTGGATCAACAATAGTTACTTCAACATCAAACTCTTCAGATAAAATCTCAATCTCATCAGAACCTAAGAAGTCATTTTTTGTCATCATCATACCGAGATCAAAAAGAACCTTAATGATGTCAGACATAGGACGGTTAAGCTTCTCTGCAAATTCATATACACGAATGTCTTCAGGAATCTCCACGTGTGTTACAACTTCATCAACCTGTTTCTCTTTTGTATATTTTTTACGTTTATCACGAGAAACTTTTCTTCCACGTGGTGCCTGTTTTTTATTTGCATTTCTACCAATCGGCTTAGGAGGTCTTGGCTTACGTGGCTCTTCTGGTGCTACTTTTGCACGTTCTGTCGCATTTATATCAAGTAATGTAACCTGATCATCCATATCCATAGAGACTTCAGAGAGTGAACCGCCAAAGATATCAAGTCTTACACCCTGATCTTTTTTCGCTGCTGCTGCTTCTCTTCTAATAGATTTTTTCTTCTTCGACAATTCTTCAAGGGCTTCTTGACTCATCTTTCCATAAGAAGAGACTGCTCCGGCATTTTTTTGCGGTGCAGAATAAACCTCTTCTTCTTTTGGCTTTCTCTTTTTAACTATTTTAAGACCTGATTTTTTAATTGCTGGTCTCATAGCAGGCTGAACAACTTTCAGGGTACTCTTCTGCTCTTTTTTAGGAGTTTCGACTTTTTGAGTAGTTTTTTCTTCTTTCTCGTCTTTTTCCTCTTTAACTTCTGCGACAACAGCTTCTTTTACTGCTGTTTCATCTGTTTTTTGCGGAGTTTCTTCTTCTTTTTTTGTCTCTTTAGGCTCTTCTTTTGACGGAGTCTCTTCTTTTGGAGTATCACTTGTAGCTTTTGGAGTTTCTTTTTTTACTGCTTTAGGTTTTTCTTCTGCAGCCGGTTCACCGTTAATAATGTAGTTGGCAATATTCTCAGCTTGTTCCATAGTCACTACACTCTGTGCAGATTTTACTTCAAGACCCATTTTTTTTGCTTTTTCCAATACATCTTTGGAAGCAATTCCAAGCTCTTTAGCAATCTCGTGTACTCTAACTTTTTCTGTCATCAGTGATGATCTCCTTTAGTTTGTTCATATGTTTGTCTTTGTCTCCACCTCTGCATTGACGCATAAGCGCACGGATAATCTTCTTATCCTCTTTCAGACAATTTTGACATAAATAAAAACTTCGTCCAACTCCGTCAAATGGAGCAAGTTCTCCATCAATACATCTAAGCCGTATAAGATTACATTGTTGTTCTCTTTCTCTGCAAGAGAGACACATTCTCGTTGGTTGATGAAATTTTTTCGCCATTATATCTAAATCTCGCTTTATTTAATAGAGCTTTATAAGTTTATCTCTCTATTATGAGGCCATTATTGTCAAAATCTAAAACTTTTACTCCAAAATCTGGAAATTTCTGCTTTAAACGATTGGCAATCATAGCGGAATCATCATCATAAACAAGTGAGAAAAATGTAGAACCGCTTCCTGAAAGTGTACTCATCAGTGCACCGCTCTCATAGGCTACTTTTTGCACCGAAAAAAGCTCCGGCAGTGTTTTCATTCTTGCTTTTTGATGAAATCTGTCCTGCGCTGCTAACTTGAGCATTTCCCAATCTTCATTGAAAAAGGCTGCAACTGTCAAAGCAGAGTGTGAAAGGTTATAAATCGCATTCTCTTTTGAGTAAGATTTTGGCAGAATTGTACGTGATTTTGCAGTATTCATCTGTTTATTTGGAATGACCACAACCGCTTTTAAATAATCAGGCAAATGTTTCTTTTGAGAAAAAACTTTATTTTTCTCTATCGTTGCAACATT
>JALVXQ010000182.1 GCA_027038255.1 Sulfurimonas sp.
AACGATTCTATCAGGGAGATGAATATGACTTCAAGGGCAAAGAAGTAGACCCCGACATCCTCAAAGATGTCAAGCCTGTGGAACCCGACTATGAGCACACCAACGACTGGGGTGTTGCGGATAATGAATGATACAAAATCGTTTTAACACGTTTCCCATGCTCTGCGTGGGAATGCGTACTTAAATATAAAAAACTTACCAATTAATGCTATTCCCGTATACACTCCCACGCAGAGCATGAGAACGAAAAAAAACATTACAATACATCATAAATACTAAAATAGTAAAAACTCCAAACATTAGGTGCTATAATATTTTGCAAAAATTAATTTATAAAAGGATTAGATAATGTTTTATACAAAGTTCGCCAAAATAATATCTGCATTAATGCTATTTATGGGCATTATTAGAGTCACGATAGGACTTATTGTAGCAAGTAGCGATAGTCCTAAGTTGGCTGCAGCTCGCTATCTTGGCAATCATACAAGTGGAGAAGCTATTGACAAAGGACTTTTGTATATTTTCATTGCTGTTTCATTAGGTGTATTAGCAGAAATTAGTACAAATATATACAAAAAGAATCAAAATACCTCTGTAATAGAGGAGGAATAGATTAATTTGTTCCCATATTTAGCGTAAGAAAGCATAACCTCTCTCGCTCTTATCGTCCCCGATGGGAGTAAATACATACTCTAAAATAAATATCCGAATGTATTCCAATCGTAATAATTGAAATGCGAAAAACAATTTAATCGAACAAACTACGTTGTTTTATAGAATTGTTCTCATCTTTTTCCTTAGTGTCTTGGGGTAAAATTTTGTCCAAAAAATCTGGCGCACCTTCTATAGTTGCAACAGTTCCAAAAAATTTTATGCCATTGGATACCGTAGTAAAGATGTAAAATTTCCCAAAAAAATGATATACACCATAATAGTCATTGTTGTACATAAATAAATACAGATTCTGGTCTTTTCTATAATAAAGCTTTCCATTTTTGCCTAAAAAACGGTACCATCCATATCGGCTTGGAGAATGTACTTCACTTTTTGTAGCAGTACGATATAGATCGAGGATATAGTCAAGCCTTTTTTTTGCAAATGCCTCAGGACAAGACAAATGCTTTTGTATCAATTTTATTGATTCTGCAGGATGGTGGGAATATAAATGAGAATGTTGCACAAAAGCTTCCATAGAACAATTACCGCCACAATCATACTCACCATCTGTTATTATATGATGAAAGTTATACGTGGTAATACTCTGCTCTGTAGCAATAAGTCCTTTAGAAGTAATCGTATCAATTACATTTTTTTCAGAACTAACTTGTATTTCAATAATCGGTATACCAGAAAGTATTTTTTCTTTACTTGTTGGATTACTGTATAAAATTTCAATATAAACTTTTTCTCCTTCGGAGTTAGTAATCATACAGTCAGGTATAAAATCACCATCTCTTTTCTCAAGTACTATCTCCGGGAAACGATCTTTAAGATTTATGGTTTCCTCAAAACTCTTCTGACATTCAGGATAACGTGCCTGCATACAAGTACGAGTAAACCTAATTGAAACTGTAAAACTATTAGAGTCACGGTATAATTTATAAAATCTATGTTTTGCAAAATTGTGAACATAACTTTCACTTGTAGGAAAGCAAGAGTGGGATTCGGTATTGAAGATATGCCTAAAGTGTGCTTTCTGAGCTCTTGGGCCATGAGTATGAGAAGCGTAAAGTCGAACCGGTTGTCCACACCCTATACAATGTAGCGTGTCAAAAAGGTTAAGCCCTTTTTTTGCTTCAATAAGACATTCATCACTAGTCAATGCAAAACGTGTATACTCCACTTCAAAAACCTTTGAATCATCATTCTAAAAGCATTATGCTATTCATATTGTAACACGATTAACTCGTTCCCACGCTCTGCGTATGGGAGCGAGGAATGCTCAATGCTAAACGCTTTTCACAAAAGCCCAAAGCTTTCGTGGTTTAGATGATTCCCCCTGCATTGGCACCCCATGTGGTTCTCCAGCGTGTTTTAACAAGCGAAATGGCACCGATGGCGATGAGCACAAGTCCTGCAAAGATGAAGAAACCAACACTGTAGCTGTCAAACGTCCCTTTCGCCCAGCCAAGTGTTTTGACAAGGAACGTACCGCCGATCCCGCCGGCTGCACCGATGAGTCCGGTCATAATACCGATATCTTTTCCGAAGCGCTGCGGTA
>JALVXQ010000183.1 GCA_027038255.1 Sulfurimonas sp.
ATACACTCGGTGTGAGCCTTATTTGTGAGCTTGATGATGCAAGAGGTGATTACACTGTTGCTTATAATACGGATGGAGATTTTGTTCTCTCTGGACTTGGTGAGGGTGATTTAGATATGCCGGCAATCAATCAGCAAGAGGGAACATTAACATCTGTTAACAAAAGAGTGAACCCTACAAATGCTGCTATTTCATATAAAGGGTATGAACTCAATGATATTGCAAACGCTTTAGGATTTGAAGCACAAAATGTTATTGACTACACTGTGAAACTTCCTACAGCAGTTGGATTTAAGACTGAGGAGTTTGATAATCTGCCGAACCATTATGAAAATGATGGCACAGAGATGCGCGGTTATGTGTTAGAAAATGTAGCAGTTTCTCCGTCTGGCGATGAAAGTGTTGCTCAATTCAGCGATGCTAAGCTTGAAGGTAGTATAATTTACTTAGCAAATCCTGTGAGACAATTCAGTGGATTTACCTATAAAGCAACTGAGCTTGACGAGGTAAGTGGTATCTATATGAGTGAAGAGTTTTTATCAAATTCTGACTTCAGTGAAGGCGACAGTGTGAAAATAACAACTGACAATGGTACGCTTACAGCCAACATTGTCAGTGACAACAAAATTGAAGGCTCAATTGTAGTACTGCCTACTTTTGATAAAAATCTAAATTCAGAGGCTCTCTTTAGTGGTTACCGCTTTAGTGCAGCTTCGATAGAAAAGGTGTAATATATGGATACAGCATATTTAATTGAAACGATAATCAAAGTCGTTGTAATTTTACTTATATTCTCAGCATTAGCTGGTATTGGTACATACTTTGAGCGTAAGATACTTGCATTTATGCAGCGTCGTCTTGGGCCAATGAATGTTGGACCGTACGGACTCCTGCAGGTTGCTGCGGATGGTGTTAAACTCTTTACAAAAGAGGATATTATCCCGACAAATGTTGTTGGTCCTATCTTTAAACTTGCACCTGTAATTACAGCTGCAACTGCATTTATGGCTGCTGCTGCGATTCCATTTTTACCACCGTTTGAGATTTTTGGATATGAAGTACATCCGATTGTTGCAGATGTAAACATCGGTATTCTCTATATTTTAGGTGTGATGGCAATTGGCCTTTATGGACCAATGCTTGGTGGTATGGCTTCTGCAAATAAGTTTTCATTAATTTCAGCTGCGCGTACTGCTGCAGTATTTATTTCATATGAAGTTGTGAGCGGATTATCACTGCTTGCGCCTATTATGATGGTTGGTTCACTCTCTTTGATTGATTTTAATAATTATCAGGCAGGTGGTATCGGTAGCTGGATTGTATGGTCACAGCCTGTGGCATTTATCCTTTTTTGGATTTCTGCTTTTGCTGAAACTGGTCGTACACCATTTCATCTTATAGCAAATGATCATGAGATTATCGATGGTTTTGGTACAGAGTACTCTGGTATGCGATGGGGTCTTTTCTTCATCGGGGAATATGCAAATATGTTCTTTATCTCATTTGTAATTCCTTTGATTTTCTTAGGTGGTTACGGTGACGGTTCTTTACTTGGAGCACTTGGTCTTCTTGGAAAAATGGCATTCTTCTTCTTCTTCTTTTTATGGACAAGAGCGGCATGGCCAGATGTGAGACCTGACCAACTTATGTGGTTGTGTTGGAAAGTACTTATGCCAATAGCAGTGATTAATGTTGTAATCACTGGCTTTGTGATGATGTTTTAAGGGGATATGAATGAAAATGGAAGCATTTAATGACAGAAACGTAGCAGATAACGGTTACTTTCTTGTAGATATTGAAGATTATCCTACTGATGGTTGGGGTAAGTTTAAGCGTATAGTAAGAAGAACTTTTAAAGGGGAACTTTTTGTAGGATTGTGGGTCGTGATGCGTGAGATGTTTAGATTTGACATCCACACTATTCAGTATCCTCAAGAGAAGATGCCTATCGGTCCGAGATACCGTGCTGTGCATCAAATGAAAAGACTTTGGGAGTCTGATACTGAGAGATGTATCGGTTGTGGACTTTGTGAAAAGATCTGTATCTCTGACTGTATTAGAATGGACACAAAGATTGATGAAAACTCTCGTAAAGAAGTTACAGAGTATACGATTAATCTTGGTCGTTGTATCTTTTGTGGTTACTGTGCAGAAGTGTGTCCGGAGCTTGCAATTACTCACGGCGGTGAGTATGAAAATGCATCAGATCAAAGAGA
>JALVXQ010000184.1:0-1100 GCA_027038255.1 Sulfurimonas sp.
TTTTCTCTCATTGAGAGCATGTTTAAGAAAGATGAAGAGTTCTCTGGATATATTGTAAAAAAATTGACGAACTCTGTAAAAATCACTTCGACTTTTACCCACGAACTCTCAGACAGAATTATGAAAAACCGTCGTAAGATTGTCACACTTGTTAAAGAGCGATATATTCAGCTACAAAATCTTTTTGAGCGTCGTTATTCTCTTCTTTTTGAACGAGTCATTTCCTATGTGGCAGACCTCGATGTCGGCGTAAGCTCTTCTAAAATCGCGCAGGAGTACAAACACTCCCGTCCTATGATAGTTGAAGCTGACAATGATGAGAACTTTATGCAGATCATGCAGCTACGCCATCCGCTCATAGAGGTACAGGAACGTGGCGGTATCTATGTACCCAATGACATCGTTATGGGGAATCGTGACTATCTTGACCTGCCACATCCAACGACTGTAATGCTCGATGTCAGTGTGCATGACGGGCATGATATTAACGGAGTGCTGCTCTATGGTATCAACTCAAGTGGAAAGTCCTCTTTGATGAAGAGTATAGGTATTGCTGTATTGATGGCACAGTCGGGATTTTTTGTCTCGGCTGCCGTGATGAAGTTCAGCATTTTTGACTCACTCTTTACCCGCATTGTTTCAAAAGATAATCTTGCCAAAGGACTCTCAACTTTTGCTGTGGAGATGCTTGAACTCAAAAATATCTTTAATCGCTCAACAGTGCGCTCTTTGGTGCTAGGTGATGAGATAAGTCATGGGACAGAGACACTCTCCGGTGTTGCCATCGTTGCGAGTGCTATTAAAAAGCTCTCTGATGTACGCTGCCTGTTTTTGTTCGCAACACACCTCCATCAACTCTCGACTATGCCTGAAATCACTAAGCTAAACAATGTAGTCGATCTGCATCTCAGCGTTGAGTATGATGAAGAGACCGATAAGCTTGTTTTTAACCGTGTACTGCAGGCCGGAAGCGGCAGCAGCATCTATGGACTTGAATTTGCAAAATCACTCCATATGGACAGTGAATTTTTGGAAATAGCCAACACTATACGAAAACGCCTTGCCAATGATTTTGATGAGCTGGAACTTTTAGTGAAAAA
>JALVXQ010000184.1:1110-2210 GCA_027038255.1 Sulfurimonas sp.
TAACAAAGAGCTCTACGTAACCAAGTGCATAATCTGCGGTGCTGTAGCTGAAGATGTGCACCATATCTCGCATCAATCCTTAGCCGATAAAGCCGGTTTTATCGGGCATTTTCATAAAGACAATAAACACAATCTTGTGCCACTTTGTAAAGAGCATCATAAAGAGATTCACGATGGAAAATTACAGGTAAACGGCTTCATAATGACAAGCAAAGGGCTTGAACTGCAGTTTGAAGAGCAGATGAGTAAGTCAGAAGTCAAAAAAGTTCAAGAGCCGGAGATAAATGAAAAAGTGGAAGTGAAAAAGAGTGAAGAGGACGAGCCAAAAGGCTTCGTCTTGGATGATTGGTAATTAAGAAAGAGTTTTCTTTACACATTCACTGATGCGTTTTCCATCTGCTTTTCCTGCGAGTGCTTTGTTTGCGGTTCCCATGACTTTTCCCATATCTTTCATCGTCGAAGCACCAACTTCTGCTACGATTTTTGTAATGGCATCACAGAGTTCTTCATCACTGAGTTGTGCAGGGAGATAAGGTTCATAGTAAGATATCTCATCGAGCTCAATCTGCATCAGATCATCACGATTTGCATCTCTGTACTGGCTTGCAGCATCATTTCTGCGTTTTATCTGTGTTTGAATAATTTTGATGACATCTTCATCTGTGAGCTCTTTTCTCTCATCTACTTCTATCTGTTTAAATGCGGCAGTTAAAAGACGGAGTGCATCTCTTTTTTTTGCATTTTTGGCTTTCATTGCCTCTTTGACATCTTGGTTAATAGTATCTCGTAAATTCATATGTAACTATCCTTATATGTGGAACTGAAATTGCTAGAATTATACACAAATATAACTACTAAAGAGTTTTAATGCGAAATAACTTACTGATTCCTTTGTCTTTTATAATGATGACATATTTCATCTCTGGATGTACTGCGAAGTTGACAGACCCAGAGATAAATTTTGAACCGCCGGCATATGTTGAGCAGATGCCGCCAAAAGAGGAGAAACAGGACTTTGTTTCTACCGGAAGTCTTTTTGGCAAAGGGGATAATCCACTCTTTTCTGACCATAAAGCGATGCATGTCAATGATATAGTCAC
>JALVXQ010000185.1 GCA_027038255.1 Sulfurimonas sp.
GAGTGGTGAAAGAGATATTAGAGAAGCTTGGGGCCAAGGTGAGTGGCTCGGTGTCCAAGAAGACGGATTATGTCATCTATGGGGATGATGCTGGGAGTAAGCTGACTAAGGCTGAGAGTTTGGGAGTGGCTACGCTTACTGAAGATGAAATGAGGGGGATGGTGTGAGAAAAAGATTTTCTGAACGATATAGATTTGTAAAAATTAGAGATTCTTTTCAAATTAATAGTATGGATGATGGATTAAAAAACAGATTATGGAATATTATTAAAAATATTTTTATTGATACACTTGAAACAAATTACTATGACCAGGATATTGTGTCACCGCAAACAAAAGAAGATAAAGAATTTATAGTGAGTATTTATGATAAATTTTTTAAAGATAATGTTGATCCCTTAGAATATACACGTAGAGATATTAGAGATGACCTAAAAAAAAGATATTTTAATTTTCAATGGTTTGATATTTATGATTTTTTGGAATTTTTAGCTGAGATATATTACTCTACACCTTTAGATTTTTATAAAAAGACAAATCAAGTTTTAGAAGAAGAAATGAGTGGATATAGATTTGTGGATAATTATATTGCACCTATCATAGATGAAATAGAAATAAAAGAGGTAGAAAGTGCACTTGAAAGTGAGTATAGTGGAGTTAGGAGACACCTTTCTCTTGCATTAGAATTATTAAGTGATAGAGAAAAACCAGATTATATTAATTCAATTAAAGAGTCCATAAGTGCAGTAGAAGGAGTTGCTCAACATCTTACTGGCTTAAAAAAAGATTTAGGTGCATGTGTAAAAGTAATGAAGTTAGATATACAAAAACAATTTATTAAAACATTGAGTGAACTTTATTCTTGGACAAGTAGAGAAGATGGAATACGTCATACTTATACAGGTGAAGAGTTGAAAACATCATTTGAAGAAGCAAAGTATATGTTAGTGACATGTTCAGCATTTGTAAATTATATGATAGCTAAAAAGGGTACAGAATGAGACTAGACAAATATCTAGTAGTTGAGGTTACTTTGATAGAAGTAATTATGTATGCAGGATATATGGGATAACTTCAGTGGGACTCTTAATTATAGTAGTATTTTTACCTTTTATAATGTGGTTGGTATCTATGCAGATTATGAAAGCTTCAGGTAGCAAGATTCATATATTATGGAAAGCATATATGCGATTTCTCATTAAAATATTTATTTTTTTTATTCCTCTAGTCGTATTCAATTCAATATTCGAATATATTATAGGTGCTGGCACAGTTAGTACAATACTATCTCTCTTATTATCTATTCTGTTATACTTGAAAATCAGCAGAAAATATGCCAAAAAACTGATTGAGAACCTTTATTTAGAAAAAAATCTAAACTAGTTCCTTGTAGAATATGTAGATGGAGGCAGTTTAGACAACGATTACGATAAGATGAGTTAAATATAGTTACTGGAGATTAGATTAGAGAGATTGAAACAGATATTAAAATATAGAATATGCTATAATACACATACTATACCCACATAAAGGATGCACATGTCAGTTATATATAATGAAAACGCTATAAAAAAAGCAACAAATGTAACCATTAACTCTGATTTACTCCAAAAAGCAAAAGCTTACAAAATCAATATCTCTAAAAACTTTGAAGCCTATTTGGCAGAAGTGGTGAGAAAAAGAAAAGAAGAAGAGTGGCTTGAAGAGAATAAAGAGGCGATAGAAGCCTTTAATGATAGAGTAGAAAAAAGAGGTCTTTTTGGTGATAAATATAGGAGATTTTAATGGCACAGTTTGATGTATATAGAAATATAGATAGTACAACAACAGAAGAATTTCCATATCTCTTAGATATACAACATGATACACATCAGAGATTAAGAAGTAGACTGGTTGTGCCTTTGAGTTCAATGTTGAAACCTATGGCTCATCTAACACCCGTGTTTGAGATAGAAAGTAGAGATGTTGTGATGTCAACTATGGAGATGACAAGTGTGTCACCAGATATTTTTGGTGAGCTAGTCGTGAATATAAAAGAGCAAAGAACAACAATTGTCGATGCTTTAGATTTTTTAGTGAATGGATTTTAATGAGACTAGACAAATACCTAGTAGATGAAGGTTATTACGAGAGTCGTAACCGTGCGAATGATGCGATAAAAGCGGGTAAGGTTACCGTAGATGGTAAGAAAGCTAAGGCTTC
>JALVXQ010000186.1 GCA_027038255.1 Sulfurimonas sp.
TGTAAATGTAGAGGGTATTTTATTTGGTGCACAATATACAGATATGACTCTTAAAAACAGTGTTACATCTACTGTAGATGGTACTCCTCATGATGTTGCTGCAGTTGCTAGAGGTAATGCAAACTTAGATTTAACAACGACTGCTTATGCTTTAATGTTAGGTTATGAGATGAAAGATGTTGCAGCATTTAGTGTAGCATATTCTCAAACAGGAAAAGAAACTAAATCTACTCTTGGACTTGGTGCAGGTCAAAACCTTGCAACACTAGGTAACAATGCACAAACTAAATTATATACTGAAGCGTGGTGGAACTATGGTTATGTAACGCGTGTTGATACTTCTGCATTAAATGTTACAGTAACTGGTACTGCTGCAGGTGTTGACTTAGGTGCATACTATACGCAAACTAATTCTGATAAAAATGGTGGAACAGTTGAGCGTGCTGATATGACTGAATTTACTGCAACTGCGGGTAAAGACTTTGGTCCATTAAACGCAACTTTAGCATATGTATATACTAAAGCTGATGATCAAAATCAAAAATCTGCAACTGATAAAGGTGATGCTTATAACATAATCCAAGCATACTTAACACTAAACTTCTAGTCAAAACTTCAAGTTTAACTCTAACTAATTCCCTCACGGGAATTAGTTTCCCCACATTTCACAACTTCCAAAATTTCTTTTATGTTATAATATTGTATGATAAAAATAGATGCAGTAAAAAATCTTATTAACAGTATGGATGAAATACAATTTGCATACCTTTTTGGCTCCTATGCAAAAAATAGACAAAGTGCAAAAAGTGATATAGATATTGCTGTTTATTTAGAAGAAAAACATAATACCTTTGATACAAAACTAAAGATTCATCATGCTTTGGAAATTACTCTAAAAAAAGAGATAGATTTAGATGTCTTAAATAGTGCCAAAAACTTTGACTTACTAACAGACATCTTTAATGAGGGCATTGTGTTAAAAGATTCAAAGGATGATGCACGCATTATGTTTGAACTGCGAAAAGAGCATGAGATCTTGGATTATAAAGCTTTTAAAAGAATGTTAGATGTTGCATAAAATTGAGCAAAAGATACAATCCATCGAAGAACTGTTAGTCTTACTCGAAGAGTTAAGAGATGATTGTAATGAAAAGTTTTTAACCGATAAAATATATCAAGGTGCTTTGTTACATTATCTTTATCTCGTTTCAGATAGTGCAATAGCGCTTGCGGAGATGATGATCAAATATAAGAATCTAAGAAAATCAAATAGTTATTATGAGAGTATAGATTTATTAGGTGAGTATAATATTATTCCTGCAGATTTTGCATATGATTTTGCAAAAATTGCTTCATTTAGAAATTTTTTGGCACATCATTATGAAAGAGTAGATTATAAAGAGATCTGCGAAAGCACACTAGAAAAACTTGATGATATAAAATTATATTTACACTATATCAAAATAAGTTTATAGTTCTAAACATCATGACACTCTTGATAAAAAAACTATCATACATACTTTTTATGTTACTGCTCATCTCCATCATCTCTTTTTTAGCGATTCACGCAGCACCGAACAGCTCTTTTGGAGCGGGTGAGCTCAATCCGAACATGACAAAAGAGGCGATAGCCAAACTCAAAGCTGTCTATGGTCTTGATAAACCACTTTTTATGCAGTATGTGGATTGGATAAAAAATCTTGTAACACTTAACTTCGGCATCTCATTTGTCAGTGGTCAGGATGTGGGCTCTGAAATACTTAAGCGTCTCCCTATTACGCTTTGGATGAATGCTATTGCTTTGGTATCTGTATTTGTGCTCTCGTTATGGCTAGGGATCAAAGCGGCGCTAAATTATGAAAAAAAATCTGACTACATCATCCGTCAGCTCTCTTTGGTCTCTTTCTCTATGCCTTCTTTTTATCTGGCACTGCTTTTTATCATCCTGTTTGCTATAAAACTCAAACTCTTTCCTATTGCCGGACTGCACTCCATTGAAGCAAAAGAGGGAATAGCAAACTATATTGACATGGCTTGGCATGTGACACTGCCGATTGCTGTCATGATATTTGTAGGACTTGGAAGTATGATAATTTACATTCGCTCACTCACGCTAGAGATACTCAAAAGTGATTACTACTATTTTGCACGCTCACGCGGCATACAAGAGAAAGAATTATTGCGTTATTATATCC
>JALVXQ010000187.1 GCA_027038255.1 Sulfurimonas sp.
TACTGCAGGAATAAATATTTTACCACCGCCGATAGACCAGAAACCAAAGTGTGGTACTTTAAGAACCGGTTTTCTGTCATCAAGTTTGAGTTGAATTTTTTCAAATTTCATGGTTTTTAGATCAACAACACCAAACCATGGACTTTTAAAAAAACCGTTTATATACTTATCTCCAGTTATCATAGCATCAAAAGGCATCACACCGACATTATTAAATTTCTTATAGAGTTTAAAGTCCGGTTTGCCTTTTCCCTCATTTACATCTTTATAAACAGCTATGGCATCATTATCCATCTCTGAAAAAATAAGATAATTTTTATAAATTTTAATACCGACATTACGTGAACCCGTTTTGAGCTTTTGTATGAGTTTGAGATTTCGTGTTAAAATATCAATACTCTTGTCATCATAGTTCGCAACAGCCACATAATTTTTGTTGATTACAAAGCCAATGGCACTCTTACTTGTCTTATACTCAGTGATTTTTTTCTCAGTCTCTGGATTAAATTTCATAATATAACCATCACGGGAGATTAAATAGCCATCTTTGCCATAGAACTTCATAACACCATGGTTCATGTTATGCATATGCAGCATGTGATTTCTTGGAAGCCCATCTTCTATAACAGCTACAGAAGAGCTTTCTCTCTCTACTACAAATACTTTTTCATGTTTTATTTTTGCACTGAGTGGTACATACAGTACTGCTAGTGTAGCAAAAGCGTAGATAATTTTTCTTAACATATTAAACATTCTCTCTTTCTTCTTTAGTTAAATAACACGATGGATCTTCACTCCATAAATCACCTGTAATCGCATAGGCTCTTGCACGTGAACCCCCATTACAGATGTCTATCTGTTTACATTCACTACAAATTCCACTAATTTGAGTACGTGGATGGATGCGTAAGGCATCCAAAAGCTCTCCGCCTTTCCAGATATTTCCAAAATTTTGCTTTATAATATTACCAATAGTTAAAGGAAAAAATGGATCAGGTCGTACATCACCTTCACTATTGATATTAAGCAGTTTTCGTCCTGCAGAGTTTCCTCCCCATTTTACAAGCCTATCACGCATTTTTTCCTTAAGTTGTGGATATTTTTGTGCAAATTTATTTAAAAACATAACAGCATCCATCTCCATATTTCCAGTTACGATTTCAATATCACGTCCTGTTTCATAGTACTCAAATGCTTTGTCCAGTATAAATTCAACGGCTTTACGTCGTTGCTCTTTACTCAAGTCCATCTTTAAATTATCAAGACCACGTCCTGAGTAAACGAGGTGTGAAACATATATTTTAGGAATATTGTGTTTTTCTGCTAAATCGAAAATATATTCTAATGAGTCAATCGTATCTTTTGTCATAGTAAAGCGAATACCAACTTTTGCACCAGTTTCATTTGCTAAAAGTACAGCTTTGAGCGTCTCTCTAAAAGCACCTTTCAACCCACGAAAATAGTCATGTGTTGGTTCATCTCCATCAATGCTTACCCCAACATAATTAAATGTTTCTGTAATACGTTTGATATTACTATGCGTAAAATAGAGTCCATTACTTGAAAGGTAAGTTATGATGCCATGCTCTTTACAAAAATCAGCAATTTCAAAAAGGTCTTTTCGTGTTAATGGCTCTCCACCGGAGAAAATAATGAACTTTACCCCATTCTCTTTCATCTCTAAGATGGTTTTTTTAATCTGCTGAGTTGTAAGTGTGTCTACTTCATCTAAAGTAGATTTTGAATAACAGTGCAGACAGGAGAGGTTACAGCGATTTGTAAAGTTCCATATGGCGATGCTGCCGTCTAAAATTCTCTCTTTTTTATTTTCAACAACAGAAGCTATTAAATTGGACAATCGAAACATTATTTTTTTCCTTTATAAGAGAGTATATAGTCACTAATGAGATCTAGCTCTTTTGCATTTAAATGCAGTTGTGTCATAACTGTTCTTTTGTAGCCAAAAGCTTTATACATAGACTTTGGAGAAGCTATGTAGGCTTCTATTTCTGCTTTTGTACGCTTGGCAGCAATTTGATTAAAAGGAGGGCCAAAAGCCATGGCTGTTTGATGATGGCACCCCCAGCAATATGTCTCAAATACTTTTTTACCACTTAAAGTATCTGCATTAAGAGATACAAATAAAAATAGACAAATTAAAAATACTTTTTTCATAACTTATATAC
>JALVXQ010000188.1 GCA_027038255.1 Sulfurimonas sp.
CAATGCCGGAATGGTTCCGTTTAAGTCAATCTTTACAGGTGAAGTTCCAAGACCGAAAAATCCGCGTGCAACTTCATGCCAGACATGTATCCGCGCAGGCGGAAAGCATAATGACCTTGAAAATGTAGGGCATACTGCACGCCATCACACTTTCTTTGAGATGCTGGGTAATTTTAGTTTTGGAGATTACTTCAAAGAGGATGCTATTGCTTATGCGTGGGAGTTTATTACTGAAGTGCTGCACCTTGATGAAAGCAAACTTTGGGTGACTATTCATGAGAGTGATGATGAGGCAGAACTGCTTTGGAAAAAGCATATTGTAGCTGATCGTATCATGCGTTTGGGTGACAAAGATAACTTCTGGTCTATGGGTGATACAGGGCCGTGTGGGCCATGTTCTGAAATCTTTTATGATCAGGGCGCGGAACATTTTAGTGGTCCTGAAGATTATATGGGCGGGGAAGGTGACAGATTTTTAGAGATCTGGAATCTTGTTTTTATGCAGTATGAGGTCAAAGAAAAAGGGGGAGAGCGTATTGCTCTTGCAAAACCTTCCATCGACACAGGTATGGGGCTTGAACGTGTTGTCGCTATCAAAGAGGGAGCCCTTTCAAACTATGGTTCTTCTCTTTTTATGCCACTGATTCGTAAAGTTGAAGATATGATAGGCAAAGAGTATGTGTATGCCAGTGGTGCATCGTACCGTGTTATTGCTGATCACATTCGAACAGCTGTTTTTCTTCTTTCTCAGGGGACTAACTTTTCCAACGAAGGACGCGGCTATGTACTT
Source organism: Sulfurimonas sp. (assembly GCA_027038255.1). Taxonomy (GTDB): domain Bacteria; phylum Campylobacterota; class Campylobacteria; order Campylobacterales; family Sulfurimonadaceae; genus Sulfurimonas. Next base: position 791 of record JALVXQ010000188.1, read on the forward strand.
CGCAGAATTTTACGCCGTGCCGTCCGTCATGGTTATCTGCTAGGACTTCGTAAGCCATTTATGTACAAACTTGTCGATACGCTTGTAGATATTATGAGTGATGAGTATAACTATTTAAGAGAAAAATCTGAAGTTGTAAAAGAGCAGATAGAACTCGAAGAGGCACGTTTCTTTAAGACTATCGAGTCCGGAATAGCACTTTTTAACATGGAGCTGCAAAAGACAAAAGATATTTTTAGCGGAGAGGTGGCATTTAAACTCTATGATACATACGGTTTTCCACTTGACTTGACAGAAGATATGCTGCGTGAGAAGGGCTTAGAACTTGACACTGCGAAATTTGAAGCATTAATGCAAGAGCAAAAAACACGTGCAAAAGCAGCCTGGAAAGGGAGTGGTGATGCTGCAGTCTCAGGTGACTTTAAAGAGCTTTTAGAAGAGTTCGGTACAAATGAATTTATAGGCTATGAGACAACACATCATGCTTCAAAAGTAGTGGCACTTTTAGATGAGAACTTTAAAAGAGTGGATGCTTTAGATATAAATGAGAGTGGTTGGGTGATGCTTGATGTGACGCCTTTTTATGCTGAGAGCGGTGGACAGTGTGGTGACATCGGAGAGCTACAGTGCCGAGCAAAAGTAGTCGATACTAAAAAATTCTTCGACATGAACCTCTCAAAAATTGAGGTGACTTCAAGTATTAAAGTTGGCATTAATGTCGATGCAATTGTCGATATTTCACGCAATGAGATTACAAAACACCACTCAGCGACACACCTGTTGCATGCAGTTCTTTCAGATGTACTGGGTGAGCATATTTCACAAGCGGGTTCACTTGTCGAGGCAGCGCGACTGCGTTTTGACTTTTCGCATCCAAAGGCTGTAAGTGAAGCAGAATTAGCAGAAATAGAAGATCGCGTGAATGTAGAGATAATGCGTGCGATTCCGGCAAAAACAGAAGTGTTAAACATAGAAGATGCTAAAAAATCAGGGGCAAAAGCACAGTTTGGTGAGAAGTATGGTGATGAAGTACGTGTTGTCAGTTTTGCAGATGCTTCTGTAGAGTTTTGTGGTGGTGTGCATGTTGAAAACAGTGCCAATATTGGAAACTTCATTATCACAAAAGAGAGTGGTGTGAGTGCCGGCGTGAGAAGAATTGAAGCAGTCTGTGGCAATGCTGCATACAGATACTTCACACAGCAAAGAGAGTTGCTAAAAGAGGCGCAGACAGAGGTGAAAAATCTTGATCTTATTGCCGGTATAGGTAGACTCAAATCGAGTATTAATGAACTTAAATCTGAACTCAAAGAGGTACAGGCATCGGCACAGGTTGAAATAAAAGCAGATGATGTCAATGGTGTGGCTGTTGTTGTTGAAGAGCTTGCTAATGG
>JALVXQ010000189.1 GCA_027038255.1 Sulfurimonas sp.
ATGATAGAATTAAAGTATATCATGAAAAACAAAAGCCAAAATCATGGTTTGATACAGAGTCTAATGGTACTATTTTAGGACAAAAAGTTACTCCTGTTGATAGTGCTGGACTCTATATTCCTGGAGGAAAAGCTGCTTATCCATCTTCACTTCTTATGAATGTTATTCCTGCACAAGTTGCTGGTGTTGAACAGATAATCATCTGTACGCCAACTCCAGATAATGAGCCAAATGAGCTACTTTTAGCTGCATGTCATCTGTGTGGTGTGAGTGAAGTATTTAAAGTTGGTGGTGCATCTGCTATTGCTGCTATGGCGTATGGAACTAAAACTATTCCAAAAGTAGATGTAATCACAGGACCAGGAAATATCTTTGTAGCGACTGCAAAAAAGATGGTATTTGGTGAAGTAAATATAGATATGATAGCAGGACCTAGTGAAATAGGTGTCCTTGCCGATGATAGTGCAAATACAAATCATTTAGCTATTGATTTGCTCTCTCAAGCAGAACATGATGAGATGGCAAGTTCGATTTTAATTACACCTTCTCAAGAGTTGGCAGATGCAGTAAAAATTGAGATAGAAAATTGGCTTGTGAAACTTCCTCGTCAAGAGATCGCAAGAAAATCAATAGAAGAGCGTGGTGCTATCATTGTTACTAAAGATATGGATGAAGCTATAGCTCTTATGAATAAAATAGCACCTGAACATCTCGAAGTTGCTACTATGAGTCCTTTTGAATTGTTACCATACATTAAACATGCTGGAGCAATATTTTTAGGACATAATACTCCTGAGGCAATAGGGGATTATGTGGCAGGACCAAATCATACTCTACCAACTGGAGGAACTGCAAAATTCTACTCCCCTTTAGGTGTTGAAAACTTTATGAAAAAGAGTTCTATTATTTCATTTAGTGCAAATGCAATCAATGAAATAGGTCAAGATTGTGCTTTAATAGCAAATACAGAAGGTCTTACAGCACATGAACAATCTGTTTGTGTAAGAATGGATTAAAAGAGTAAATTTTTTTACTCTTTTTGAGCCCATAACATTTTAAGATAGAGTGTAAGAGTTGAACTATAACCAACATCGCTAAATGCAAGTTTATGCTCTTTGTTGTAGATAAAAGTAGTCGGAAAACCTGCTATTTTAAACGCTGATGCAAGTACTCCATTTTTATCATTAACAACTTTAAAATTGTAATGGTGTTCTTGTAAAAATTTACGAACTTTCGTATCATCTCCTGATTTAACAACAACTGTTAATACCTCAAAATATTTTGATAAAAATGCAATATTTGAAGCTTCTACTTTACATACAGGACACCAAGTTGCCCAAAAATGGATTAAAATTGGTTTGTTTGACTTTATCATATAAAGAGAATTGTCAATTAAGTGAATAGAGTGAATAGTAAGTGGAGTATGTGTTAATGTTTTACTTTTGTAGAGACTTAGTAGATTAGTTAAAATTGTTACTGTTATAATTATAAATAGTAGTTCTTTTATGTAGTGTTTGATTTTTTTCATAGATAAAAAGAATTGTGGTAGGGTGGAGATAGAGTGTATTACTCTATCTCTGCATCAATAACGTCGTCGTCATCTTTTTTCTTTGCAGCATCTGCAGAACCAGCCGCTTCACCGCCTTGTTCTTGTTTATACATTTGCTCAGCCATTTTGTGGCTTGCTTCAGTTAATGCTTTTACTTTCTCTTCGATTTGCTCTTTTGTAGCATTTTCATCTTTGAGAACTTCTTTCAAGTCATTAATAGCAGCTTCAATTTTTGCTTTTTCATCAGCTTCAAGTTTATCACCCATCTCTGTCATAGATTTCTCTGTTTGAGCAATAAGTGCATCTGCTTGGTTTTTAAGCTCTACAAGTGCTTTGCGTTTTTCATCTTCAGCTTTGTGTGCTTCAGCATCCTGAACCATTTTATTGATCTCTTCTTCACTTAATCCTGATGAACCAGATATAGTGATTGATTGAGATTTTCCAGTACCTTTATCTGTTGAGCTAACAGTTAAAATACCATTTGCATCAATATCAAATGTTACTTCAATTTGAGGCACACCACGAGGTGCTGCTGGAATGTCACCTAGTTCAAAAAGACCTAAAGATTTGTTGTCTTTTGCGAACTCTCTTTCACCTTGTACAACATTAATGCTAACTG
>JALVXQ010000190.1 GCA_027038255.1 Sulfurimonas sp.
ATCATGGTCAGCTTTAACCGTTTTGGGATTCATGCTATACTCCCCTACTTTATTGTCGGCATCTTTATGTGGTTTTTTATGCTTGAATCTGGTATTCATGCGACAATAGCCGGTGTTATCGCAGCCTTTGCCATTCCTTCAAAACCAAAAATTCCGCCTATTGATTTAACACAGCAGACAAAAAATCTGCTTGAAGAGTATGACACCTACCCTGTAGCAACAGACCATACCATGCATGAGCAGCAAAAAGCCATCCTTCAAAATATTAAAGACCGTATTGATGCTGTCAGTTCCCCTGCAACACGCCTCGAACAGGAGTTACATCTGCCTGTGAGTTTAATTGTCATTCCACTCTTTGCCCTTGCCAATGCAGGTATTCACATCAACTTTGCATCTATTTCCGATGTGATTCTTGAGCCGGTCTCTCTTGGAATTATTGTCGGTCTCATTGGAGGCAAGATCTTAGGTATAGCCGGAGTCTCCTTCGTCGCAATTAAAGCAGGTCTTGCAAAGCTTCCTCAAGGCAGTTCCATGAGTCAAATTTTTGGAGTTGCCGCTCTTGGCGGCATTGGATTTACGATGAGTATTTTTGTCGCAGATTTAGCCTTTGTGGGCAATAGTCAACTCATTTTTCAAGCAAAAATAGGCATCCTTTCTGCCTCACTGCTAGCCGGTGCTCTCGGCTTTATCTGGTTACGCTTTATCGCAAAACCTGCTACTTAAAACGTATTTCATTCGTCTCATAAACAAAATCAAGTTCGTGAGGCAGCTCTTTATAGAGTAGCGGAGAATCCAAATCAATAAATTGAATAACATCTCTGTAGGCAAAGGCAAGATAGATTGCGGCATTGATGGAGTATGGACCTTCAAGCATCGACCCAAGCATACATGAAATCTTCTCTTTGCGTGCATATTCCAAAATCTCTACCGCTTTTGAAAGACCGCCGCACTTCATCAGTTTAATATTTATCATATCTGCACAGCTATTTTGCACAACATCTTTCACATCTTGCAGCGTAAAGACCGCTTCATCTGCCAAAATCGGCACCCTACTTGCCTCACTTATTTTTTTCAAACTCTCTAAATCTGCAGCAGACACAGGCTGTTCTACAAGTTCCATTGCACAGTTTTGTGTTTCACGCAGATAATAGAGACTCTTTTTTAAATTCCAAGCCTGATTTGCATCAATGAGCAGCGTTGCGTGAGGCAGCTTGCGTGAGAGCAGCTGCGTGACCTCGATTGCGTGCGCAATATCGCTGCCGAGCTTAACTTTTAAGATGTTATTCTGCTCACGCAAGGCACGTTTTGCATCTTCAAACATCACCTCAGCACTGCCTAAACTAATGGTGATATCTGTCTTAATAGCTCTTGTATCTTTAATATGAAAGAATTCTTGCAAAGGCTTTTTTTTCTGCTTGGCAAGTAAAAAGAACAGTGCCATATCTAAGGCTGCTTTCGCGCTTGAACCTATATTTGTCTGATGTAATGTTTCTAAAGAGACTGCTATCTCTTTGCCTATAAACAGCCCTTTTACTGACAAAATATTTTCTCTGATACTCTCTAATGTCTCTCCCGTAACAGCTTTGGTCGCCGGTGCTTCTCCGTAGGCAAAGCTCCCATCATCACAGAGGATTTTTACGCGAATGAACTCCACATCCCGTACCTCACGCAAAGCAGTGACAAAAGGCGTCTTGAGTGCAATTTTTTCTTGCGTGAGCGTGATTGCAGCAATGTTCATGCAAGTGCCATATAGATAAAAAACGGATACAGAAGTAGACCAATATAGGGCATATAGGGACCAATAGGCGTAAAAAGCGAGAGAGTAAACTCCTCACTTAACTCTTTGTCAATGAAAACTTTTTTAATGAGCAGAATCTTGGTGATAATATCGGCTGATTTAAAGAGCAGAAGTGTTACAGCATAAGGATTGTAGTTGGTTTCAAAAACAAACCAGACAGCAAAATAAAAGGTCGGATGCATAATCAAAAACAAAAAGATACTTTTATGATACTGCTGATACATACGCGCAAGCATCCCCATAATCGTCTCGGCCTTTTGCCACTGTACTTCATAAATTTCTAACACTATGTAGAGTCCAATATAAGCCAGCAGTGTCTCTTGAATCACTAGAACTTCCTCTCTCAATAATCATATTTTTCACAAAAGTA
>JALVXQ010000191.1 GCA_027038255.1 Sulfurimonas sp.
AGTACAAGAAGTAGTCGCTGTCTTAGTTATTGCAGATCATGTGCATGTCTATCATGCTAAGTCCAAAAGCTTTGGAAATGAAAAACGAAAAGAGTTGTCAGCTAGAGGGGAAGCAGCGATAAAATATAAACATGGATATAAAGCGTATTTAAATATTAAAAAGCGTATGGATACTAACAAAGAATTATTTAGAATACGTTCAAACATAAAAATAAAGATTGAACAATTATCTAAAGATCACGGGTCCAATGATTACTGACTGCTAAAGAAAGCTTAGCTATACTGTAGTATAAAACATGAAGGTACACTATGGCAAGACGGCCTCGTATAGATTTTACTGGTTATCATCATATTATCAACAGAGGTGTCGTGTTTGAATCGAAACAGGGCAAAGAGAACTTTTTAAAGATTCTCTTTAAAATCCTAAAAAAGTATCAACGCAGTGGTAATTAGTAATCACCTTACACTATACAAGCGTGGTATGTACAGTCATGTACTGAGTTTGCCAAGTAGTTTATTAAGTACAAAAATATTGCATGCTAAAGTTGTCTCACTTGCAGCATGTGGGTTTTATACAGAAGCTCAAGAGGAACTGAAAAAAGTCAAAACATCTTGGTTCTTTAAGCGCAAAGCATACTATTTAGCTAAAGACCTTGCTCCTTATGCACCGCTTCTTTCAGTACAGTTATTAGAGAAAAATAAGTCTAAAAGTTTACTCTTAGCCGCTTTATATCAAAGTTTAGGACAAATAGAAAAAAGTGATAAACTGCTCAATAGTCAAAAAAAGTTTTTGAAAGACCCTGATTTTTTATTATATAAAAGTAACGCAGATAAAAATAGAGCAGACCAAAAGCTAGACATATTAAATATATATCTAGAAAAGTTTGGTCTAACGCCTTTAACATTACAAAACACTATGCAAATGCCTAGCGTACTAAACGTAGCAGGGAAGGTTGAGCAGTACCAAGAAGGTCCTCTTGTCTCTGTTTTGATGACAGCGTACAACTCCAGTACTTATATCAAAGCTTCCGTAACATCGCTGTTAAATCAGAGCTATAAAAATATTGAACTGATTATCGTTGATGATGGCAGTAGTGATAATACACCACTTATTATAAATACTTTAAAACAAAAAGACAGTAGAATAAAGGCTATATATCTAGAAGAAAATGTTGGAACTTATGTTGCTAAAACTGTTGCCTTACAGCATAGCACAGGCTCACTAGTTATCTGTCATGACTCTGATGATTTTGCACATCCATTAAAAATAGAACTGCAAGTTAAACCTTTAAAAGAAGATAAAACCGTAGTCTTTACAACGTCAAATTGGGTCCGTATAGACAATGATGGAACCTACTATGCAAGAGCGGTATATCCACTTTTACGACTAAACCCTGCATCTCCTATGTTTAGAAGGAAACTTGTTACAGAACAAATGGGAACATGGGACCTAGTACAAACTGGAGCTGACAGTGAGTTCTTGGCCAGACTCAAACAGGTGTTTGGTTTAAAAGCTATGAGAAGTATCAAAAAGCCTTTGACATTAGGGGCACATAGAGAAGAATCTCTTATGAATGCCTCTGAAACTGGATACTGTGAAAAAGGAATGTCACCAGTACGTTTAGCCTACTGGGAGGCTTGGAACAGTTGGCATATACAAATGCAAGAAGAAGGAAAGATACCATTTATGTCTCATGAGCAAGCGAGGAAATTTCCAGTACCTTCAGAGATCATAGTTCAAGATAGTGAAATCATCACTAAATTGTTAAATGATGAGGGAAATACATGGTAACTAATCATCATCTAACCCAAAGCAAGTCGCTTATAAAAAGTACCAAACACTTTTTGCAATTGGAACATTATTCATTACTTAAAAAAGTTTTCTCTGTAAAAGGCACTTATTATGGTTGGGGCAGAAAAAAATCTGGACTAAACGCAGTGAAACTTTCTAAGAAGCATCAGACCTCTTTTATACTTCTTGAAGACGGCTTCATACGCTCTATAGGCTTAGGGGTTGAAGGTTCACCCTCCTTTTCACTGGTAGAAGATGACGTGGGCATCTTCTATGATGCCACAACTCCAAGCCGACTTGAAAACATACTCAACAGCTATGATTTTTCCAGTGATACAAAGCTGATGGATGACGCTTCTCATGCCATTGCGCTTA
>JALVXQ010000192.1 GCA_027038255.1 Sulfurimonas sp.
GGCCTGCAATGGGAACAGTAACGGATGCAACTGCTTTAACAGCATCCTCTATCTCTCCGACTATCTTTCCATCATTAGCAAATACCTCTTGCGAAAGAGAGTTTATCTCTCCTACTAGGTCATCTACGTCGGTTGTAAGCCTTCCAGATTTGCTGATATCATGCGGTCTCGCCATTCTAAATGTATTGAACCCCTTCCCTCTTGCAACCGCGAACCTCTTTCCAGCGTCAATCCACAGAGTCAGGATTGGAGTATACTTTGGCCCGAGCTTTGCAATTCCCTCAAATACAGTAGACTGGAGCCTGCCTAAAGCGTTCAAGGCAACCGAAATCTGCTTGTTGACATTTTCGAGCTTGGGGTTATTGCTGAATGCAATATACATTGACTCCAGCGCAACTGCGACTTCATCAGCTACCTCGGTAAATATCTTCATATAGTGGAGTAACTTCAGAGCCCTTGAGCGGGACTGGAGGCACTCCATGTCACTACCACATTCCTCATTCCTTTCTATGAGGTATAGGTAGATGTTGAACGCCTCCAAGCTTTCCGCGTTTGGAGAGAGAGAATACATGTCCACATTAATGGTCCATCCATTCTCAATTATGTCGCTTATCGTGCTGAACACGGTGAATACAGAGGTGGGTCTCTCACATGCATATCCGTTGCTTCTCGCGCACCCCTCAATAACAACAATGGCGCCAGCATACCTCTCCTTCATATATTTAACTATCAGGTCCTTAAACAGCCCAGCCTGGGAACTCGGCGATCCTTGCGATGCAAGGTTTATGACCGTGCCGTCTGAGGCAACTGCCCTAAACACTATCCTGATCTTGGTCGGGTCTGTCTCATCTGTTAGAGATGCATCCGCCCTAAGGGTCACCGCCTCAACTGTTCCAGAGACGTTCAAGTCTGCAAGGCTCGTCTTATCTCCTATCTTAATAATTATGTCCTTAGCAACTATTCTGAACGCTATGTCTTTAAGTGCCTTAAGCCCGAACATGTCAGCATAGTAATTAATTGGACCCGTTATCTGGGATATAGTCTGATCGCTAGAGACCTCAGCAACGAGTGACGGCTTAAGGGGTATGTAGGGAAGGCCGAGCTTTCTGATTATCTCCATTGTTGAAAGATTGCAGTAATTAGACAATGCCCCAACCCGAAAGGGATTGGAAAAAGATAAAATGATAAAAATGTTCAACCACTTATAACGAGGGTAAAGGGAACCCTGGTTATCGGTCTAGTTATTACAATAGTCAGATTTCCGCACCTGCTCTCTGTGACTGTCCTCATCTCAGTTCTTGTGAGGACCAGAGTTGTTGTGACTGTCTTCCCCGCTTCTCCCAGAGTTCTAGTCACGGTAAGCACTCTGGTGATCGTTTGGGGGGACCCGTATGCCCTCTCCTGTGTTACCGTGTAGGAGAAGGGAACTGCTCTCTCCTCGATTATCCGAAGTATATAGGAGGTGGTATGCCAAGCTAGGGCAGACAGCAGGATGACCAGTAGGGTGAACTCCACAAAGCTTGTGACCGTGTCTGAGATCTGTCCCCGCATATGCCTTCCCTAGCAGGATGTATCCGCTCTGATACTAAACTGTGCACCTATACACAGGCTAAATTTTAGACGGAGTATATACCTTGGCTAAATTTTAGTTCGCTCATTTTCTCATTTTTGGAAAATTCGAGCTAAATTTTAGTCCGAACATATATCTCTTCCAAATTTTAGCTGGAATCGTATTCTCATTTATTGAGAACTAGCTAACTAAAATTTAGTTCGGATATATATCTCAACTAAAGTTTAGCCACCTTCAATTTCTCTATCAAATAGACAGATCAGCCAAATTTTAGACAGGACATATATCTCTTCTAAATTTTAGTTGTATTCGGCAATTGTCTAAAGTGAGCAATCCCACACTCTATACCCGTTTGCTCGCTGACCAATTGGTAAATGTCATACAATTGTCTAAATCGTTAGAAGAGAAAAGAGAGTATTTCTTCAAGTTTGTCCGTGGCTCTAGCAAGGAGCAAGAAGGCAAAGGAGGTAAGCCCCAGAATTCCCAGAATAGGTATGCTTGGAAGGCCTATCATGGGGGCTACCCCCATGATAGGCCTTCCAAGCATACCTATTCTGGGAATTCTGGGGCTTACCTCCTTTGCCTTCTTGCT
>JALVXQ010000193.1 GCA_027038255.1 Sulfurimonas sp.
AATGTTTGTCATAGTTACTGCAAGAATAAGACTTCTATAAATAGTTCTTATGAGATAACTATAAATAACCAAACTATTCATACAAACTTTAAACAAGGTACAATTTATATGCAGTATTTTGGATTACCACGAGATGAAAAAGGTATTATAATTTTACCTGAATCAAATAATGGGTATGTTGAAGAATATATAGAATATTTTGTAAAGATGAAAATATTTGAGAAAGTATTAACAAATGGTGATGATCCATCTGCGTCTAACTTATTTCAATATTATATTGCAAAAGAAAATGAGTACAAGACGTTAGCTTTAACTGATGCAAAATTTGGTAGACTGACACCTAATTCATATAAACGTTTACAACAAAGTAATAGAATGGATAGGTTAGTTTATGAGCTTATGTTTCCAAATATTTAATAATAAGTAATGAGCAAAGATATTAATAATATAAGTTCAGTAAAAAAGGGTATGAATAGAGATTCACACCCTTCAACTTTACAGGAAAATGAGTATGTAACAGCTAAAAATGCTTTGTATAGTGATACAAGCGGGAATGGCATTATTATGTTACAAAATGAACCATCTAACCTACTGTGTAGTAAATTTAAAGAAGGTTATAAGGTAATTGGTCATAAGGTCGATATAAATAAAGATGTAACATATTTCTTCTTGACTAATCCTGATACAAAGTTTTCAGAAATAGGTTATATAAAAAATAATACTAATATCAATACAACTTTTATTGATAATGGTGATGAATTAGAATGTGGTGAGTGTGATTATAAGATTGATTTAGGTAAACCATTAGAGGATATAAACCAACCAGAGCTATGTGAGTATATTACAATAATTGAAGATAGTTGTAATGGCTGCTTAAATTTTTCAATAAACCATCCTATTAATTCTATTGTAATAAAGAGTGAAAAAAATGGTGATGTTATTTATTGGACGGATGGGAATAATAATTCAAGACATATTAAGTTATATGATATAGATTATTATAAGATAAATGGTGAAAATTCTTGTGGTGTAGTGGGGCAACCAACTTGTGTTGATTGTAGTAAGTTAGATATTTTTAGAAAGTTTGGTGTTCCAGCTGTTGTTGATTATAGTGTTGAGTTTGGTGGTAATTTAAAGATGGGGAGTTATGAACTACTATTTGCTTACTGTGATATGCAGGGTAATGAAATTTCTAATTATTTTTATTTAACACCACCAATATATATATTTGATGATAATAATAACAGGATAAATAAGACTGATACTAATTCAACTACTAATCTTGCAATAAACTTGCATTTAAAAAATATAGATAATAATTATAGTCATTATAAAATAGCAGTAGTACAAGTTACTGGCATAGACGGCGCTGTGAGTTATTATGAGGAGGGTGTACACACAACAAATGACACATCTGTTTATTTATCCAATGACACACATCTTAAAAGAATAACATTAGAAAAAATAACAAACATAAAACCAACTTATTTAAAAGCTAATGGTTTAGTTAGTAGTAATGGTTATTTATTTCAGTATGGCTTAGAATCACGCCGAGATATAAATTTACAACCTATTGCTAATTTATTAGGGGCATTTACAAGATGGGTTACTGTTGTTGCTGAGGAGGATTTATATAAAGATGGGGCAAATAATAGTAAATATAGAGGGTATATGCGCAATGAAAATTATCCTTTTTCAATAAAATTTAATATTGGTGATTATAGTACTCCTTTATTTCCATTGGTAAACAGACCCCCAACACAAGAAGAATTATTAGTTGTTGATAATTTAGACACAAAATCCATTAATAATTATTCAAAGCAATGCACGGATACAATAAGAGATAAAAAATGGCAATATTACAACACAGCATCAACATTAGGGAGGTTGTCAGATGATACTGACTGTGATACTAACCCATCAGATTGTGTTAGTGTAGAAGAGAGTAGTTTTTGTTTTATACGAAATATAGACACAATTACTCCCCCGCAGGACGATATAGTATTTAATATAGAGGGGATTGATTTTTATGATTTAAAGACATTTTTAAATGATTATAGAGAGGCTATTTGCGATCCTGATAGTATTTTTTACAATAGTTATTTTTGTGACGCTTTAAATAATGAGTATCATGAACAGCATTGTACAACATAT
>JALVXQ010000194.1 GCA_027038255.1 Sulfurimonas sp.
ACTGTAAATTATATCACCTTTTATCCTTTGTAGTTCATCTATTAAAATTGAACTAAAAAATGTATAGACTGTATTTGCCGCCATTTCAAGTTCTATCTCTTTTACCTCTTTTGTTTGTGCGTTTATTGTTAGTGCTTTCATTAAAATTTATCCAAAAGTATTATATTTACATAAGTTCCAGCTTCAAGAAACTTATCATTTTCTCCTGCTATCATAAGAGCAGAATTATTTAGCATATTTACTAAAATTGCCGAACTTCCTACTTTTTTATCATCAAAGTTAATGCTGTACTCACCATTTTTTACAACAACATTACAAGCTGTAAACTCAGTAAATCTACTTCGTTTTTTAAAATCACTCTGTAGTTTTGCTGTTATCATTTTATATGGTGCATTTTTTCCAAGCATCTTTGCAATAAGAGGAAGTACATATAAAATCGAGGTAACAGTTGAAGAGTATGCAAATCCAGGAAGAGCAATTATAAATTTATTTTCACGCTGTGCTACAAGAATATGACGGCCTGGTTTAATTCCAACACCTTTAAAGACTATTTTAGCCCCTAAGCGAGGAACAATATCTTTTACAAAATCATAATCACCAACACTTACTCCACCAGTGCTTACAATTATGTCTGCAGATTCAAGTGCATTCTCAAAAGTCTGCATAATTTCATCTTTATTATCAGGAGCCGTTCCAAGTTGAATAGCCTCTGCTCCAGCTGACTTAAAAAGAGCCGATAGTGTATAGTTGTTTGAACTTCTAATTTGTGCAGAATTGCTAGAATTTTCACCTAAATCAAGTATCTCACTTCCTGTTGCAATCACTGCTACACGAGGGCGAAGTGCTACTTTTACCATTACTTTATTTAGCCCTGCCATTACGCCAATTTCAGAAAAACTAATATTTGTACCTTTTTGAATAAGCACTTCACCAGCTTTGTAACCCTCACCAATGGGACGGACTGCATTTGCAAATTCTACCATCTCATTGATGATGATTTTTCCATCTCTAAAAGTTACATTTTCTATCTGAATAAGAGTATCAGAACCCTTTGGCATCATAGAACCTGTAAAAGTTTTAATGCACTCTCCACTTTTAAGCTCTCTTGTCTCATTATGTCCAGCAGGATTGTCTCCAAGAACTACAAGCTCTATTCCCTCTTTTAAATCATCATATTTCACTGCATATCCATCCATAGATGCAGTTGGAAATTGTGGGTCATTAAACTCTGCTACTATATCTTCGGCAAGTACGCGTTCAAGAGAATCACTCAAAGGCACTCTCTCAAATCGTGTTGCATTGAGAGATAATGTATCCAATATATTTTGGCTCTTTTCATATGAAATAAAATCTACACCAGTTATACTCATAATTTTTCTCCTAAAATTCCACTACCTTTAATGGCAGTTGATCTCTTTTTTGCATAGACTCTTTTTCCATCTATCAAATCATATTTCCAAATAGGGGCACTCGCTTTAAAATCTTCAACAAATTCATCTATTAACTCTAATGCAACTCTGCGTTTAGGAGAGAAAACTGCTGAGATATAAGAAGATTCATGAAGCATTACATCACCACGAGCATGTGCCATTTTTATGATGGCTCCTCTCTCTTTTGCTTTTTTTTGCCATACTTCAAACCAAGAGTTTAAAATCGGCTCATAAATATCAAAACTTAGCCCATCTATGCCATCTTCACTACGAACAGTACCTACAAATGGAATGTAGGCACCATAGTTACTTTGAAGCTCTTCTTCATACCACTCTTTTAAAAGTTTAGGTACATCTAAGGCACCATTATAAAGACTAAGCATAACTCAACCCCCGCATACAGGTGGTAAAAGTGAGATTTTGTCCCCATCTTTGAGTGGATATTCCAAAGATGAGACAAGCGTATCGTTCACTGCGACTGCACAACTCTCCAACCACTCTTTTACCTCTTCATCTTTTTGTAAAATTACTGCTAATTCATTTAAGTCTACTATATCCAACTCTAATGCTTCTTTTTGTATAGGTCCTAAAAATTCTACTTTTACCACAAAAATATCCTTATGTTTCTTACTTTTATTATATCTAAAATCAGTTAAGTGCTGTATAATTACACTATGATTTTTGGAAAAATAGAATACTTAAACCTCCTCCCGTTTCATA
>JALVXQ010000195.1 GCA_027038255.1 Sulfurimonas sp.
ACTTAAAGCATCTATACTTTGTGAATCTAAGCACTCTAAACTGATCTCATCTTGTAGTTTATTATAAAGATAGTCCATAATGCTACTTGTGTTATCGCTTCGATAACGCTTTAATATAAAATCCGCTATAAATAATACAAATATTTCACTAGGATTGTTTTGATCTATTTCGACTGTCAAATCTTGTTTTGAAGAACAAAATAGATTTATACTATTTTCATTAAACTTATAACTTTTATCTGCTTGATGGTCTTGAATGACTCCAAAACCCTTTTTTGTGACTACAATCACCAACATTCTATCAAGGTTTTTCACTTTGTAACGTCGTTGTTTATTACTTTGAAGTGCAATATTTAGAAAAACTATCCCATTAGAAATATCAACGCGTGTTATATAATTATTTTTTTCACTACCTAGAAGCGGTGTTAACCGGTAAGAGGTATCAGTGATATTAAAAAATAAGCTCTCCATCTGATACTATACTTTATATACCGTAGTATTCTTTTACTCTACGCTCAAAATCTTCATCACTTAACTCTCTGCGCATAGGTATAAATTTTTTTGCTTTATCTCCAACTGTTGTCCTAGCTGGAAATTTTTCATCCTGTATGATTTTTAAAATTAGCTTTGCAACATCATTCGCATCATTTCCACTATTTATCTGCTCCATAATTTTTGGTACAAGCTGAGAGACAAGTTTACTATAAGCAGAGTTTGCATCAAGTGTTTCCATGTTTGTTACTAAATTTTTTCTTGCGAACTCTGTATCAAAAAAACCCGGCAAAATAGAATGTACTCTAATGTTGAATGTGCTAAGTTCATAGCGAAGAGAATCGGTAATGCCTTCTACTGCATATTTACTTGCATTATACAGAGTAAAAAGTGGGAGTCCGATTTTTCCCAAAAAAGAACTTATATTTATAATAACACCATAATTCTCTTTACGCATATGAGGAATAACCGCTTTAGTAACTCTTAATGTCCCAAAAACATTTACATTAAATTGATCAAACATCTCTTCTTCTTGAAAATTTTCAACACTGGAAACTACACCATATCCAGCATTATTAATAAGAATATCAATTTTTTTATCTTTTTGTATTATTGTTTTAACAACGGCATCAATACTTTTTTGCGAGGTAATATCAAGAGAAATAGGAATAATATGAGAGTGATTAAGATTTAAAAGCTTACTTCTGTCTCGAGATGCTGCATAAACCGTAAAACCGTTCTCTGCTAGTAATTTTACACTGGCTCTTCCCATTCCCGAACTAGCACCAGTAATTAAAACTATTTTAGACATAACATACCTAATCTATATTTATCAAATGCCAAAAAATTTCTTTAGCCACGCTCTCTCTTTTGTTGTCTTAATAAAAATCTTTGTCACAGTTTGATTATTATCACCAAGAACAATGACGTTGTTTTGTACGACTTTAAGATGTTTCTTTCCCCACTGCTGATCAAGATCATCCATTCTGTAGAGTGCATCCGCTGCATTAGGCTTCTCTTTTTCACCTGTTTTCACATTTACTATACTAAGCCCACCCATTCTCTTTTCAAACTTATAAGGGCTGTAAACCTTAATCTCTTTATATATTCTGTCTTCTTTTCCACTCGGTGTTGCTTTTTGTATCGCAATAAAACCCAATGCGAAAAATGCGAATAGTAATCCTAGAAAAAAACCTTTTTTTGCATTCATTTATTTACTCCAACTTTCAATATATTTTTTTGCTTTTTCATCAAGCATTTTCATTCTCTCTTTGCCTTTTGGCAAACGCTCACGCAAGCCTCTCATCTCTTGTAAAAATTCCCCTATACTTTGAGGAATGAGATTTTGCAAATACTTTCTAAGATGCTTTGCCATTGCAGGAGAAGCTCCTGATGTAGATACTGCGATTGTCAAATCATCTTTTTTAATGTAAGATGGAAAAATAAAATCGCAATAATCTACAGAGTCCACAGCATTACATAAACATTTATACTGCTTGGACTCTTTAAAAATCTCAGCCTGCAAAGCAATATCATCAACAGCGATAATAACTATGGCATATTCTGAGATATCTCCTTTTTCATAGCCTCTTTGCTCGAAGTTCAAAGCATTTTCTGTTATCTTTTTCAAGATTTCATCTGAAAACTCCTGAGCAATCAAATCTATATCTTTCGTAAAATCCAACAGATGTACTAATTTTTCATAAGCAATCTCTCCTCCGCCTACAATTAATACTTTTTGTTCATCCAATTTCAAAAAAGCTGGAAAATAACTCATTATTACCTTTCATTTTATCTATTTATAGTAAAATCATATCATACTAACTTTAGAATGTAAGCATATCGCATATTATTACAATAATTTATTGACAAACATCAATTTAAATTTATATAAAGATAGATACAATCTTCAAAGAAAAATAAAATTATAAAGAATAAAGATGAAACAAGAGATATTATCAAGGATACAAAAGAAGTTTCCATTGGTGCCAAAGCCCTTCGCTGTTATTGCAAATGAGCTTGGAATAAGTGAAGAAGAAGTTTTAGAAATTTTACAAGCAGAGAAAAAAGCAAATATCATTCGCCAAACATCTGCGATTTTTGATACAAAGAGATTAGGTTACAAATCTTCACTCGTCGCCTTTAAAATTCCACAAGAGAAAATCAGTGCTGCAGTAAAGATTATCAATTCACACCCAGGCGTTTCGCATAACTATGAGAGAAATCATGATTTTAACATCTGGTTTACAATGGCAGTCGCGCCTGACTCTGCACTTGGACTTGACAAAACCATAGAGATACTGGCAAAACTTACAGAGGCGGATGATTACATCATGCTCCCAACACTTAAACTCTTTAAAATCAATGTAAAACTAAACACAACAGGTAAAGATGAGAAAAAAGAGAAAGTCAAAAAAGTTGTTCATACAGAAATAGAGCTTACACCTCTTCATCATGACATAATTATGCGTGCACAATATGACATAGATTTTGTCAGTGAGCCTTTTAAGAAAATAATAGATGAACTTGACATTAACTATGAGACATTTTTTTCAATTTTACAAGAGTTGCAGGATGCAGGTATTATGCGACGTTTTGCTTCGATTTTAAACCATAGAAAAGCAGGTTTCAATGCAAATGCCATGGTTGTCTGGGATGTTGATGAAGAGAACGGGGAAGCCATAGGTGAGAATGCAGCAGCTTTTTCAGCAGTTTCACACTGTTATCTTCGACCAAAATACCCTAATTGGCCTTATAACCTTTTTACAATGGTTCACGGAAAAACAACCCAAGAGACAAACGCGATTATAGAAGATATGGCACAGGAGATAGAATCCAAATCTCACATGCCGCTCTACTCCTCAAAGGAGTTTAAAAAGGTAAGAATAGAATATTTCACATCAGCATTTAAAGAATGGGAGGAAAAACACAATGGATAGATTTTTTGAACTAGAGGTTCCATATATAGCGATAATGCTTTTTTTCTTGGCAATCACTGCTTTTGTCACAACAAAAGATTTCATGCCAAAAGGAGCATTTGCAAAGGGGATGATTGGTATATTTACCATCTTCGCTATTATGATTGGGCTTCACTACTATTTGACTACTACAAGAATGGCAGGCGTAAAGAAAATTTTCAATAATGGTGAGACTATCATCTGTGAGAACAAGATGCGAAGAACTATTTCACAATCTGTACTTATCTCTAAAAAACTCGGATGGAGACTTGATGGCGATTACTTCAAAAATCCTGACTTTGAAAGAGATTTTCATACTGCACGCTGTGTTGATTATGCACCTATTGCGGCAAAACCACAAGAAAATAAGTAGATGAAACAAATACTCAGAAGATATGGTATGGCACTTCTCTTCTTATTTTTAGTCATTTTTTTGATGATGCTTGGAACACTTGGAGTTGAAAATTTTGGAAATCACCTTCTTAAAGATTCTCACATAGATACAACAATGAAACCTAAAGGAGAGAAGTTACCACTATGAGTTTAACACTTTTACTTAGTATTGGAATTATTATTACAATGCTATTTCATTTTATCGGTGTTTATGCCGGTGCCAAAAAAACCGTATGGATTGCAATCATACTCATTTGGGCAGGAGTTATCTCTATCGCAACAAGTGAAGTGAAACCGAAAGCTTATGATGAGATTAAAGAGATGAAGGGTCACTATAAAGATACAGATAAACTCATAGAAGACGCAATGCCTAAAGTGTCACTCTATGAGCTTATAACAATAAAAAGCAGTTACTTAAAACATACAGCTAAAAAATAATTGTATGTTTTAAAAACCTTTAGCCACCGAGAGCTTTTTTAACATTATCATCAGCCATAGTGATGTTCCACTCAGGTTCCCAAACTACTTCTACATCCACTTCTTTAACATTTGGTAACTTTTCAACAGCCTCTTTAACCCACTGCAAAATCATTTGATGCAAGGGGCAAGCTCTTGTTGAGAGTGTCATAGTAACTTTTACATTCCCCTCATCATCACTGCTAGCATCATAAATTAGTCCCATCTCAACTAAATTAAATCCAACTTCTGGATCAACAACTGTAGAAATCGCTTGAAACAGTTCGTCTTTTGTATACATCATAATAGTCATTCCTTTATTATTTAAAATTTATCATATAAAAAACACTCCGAATAAATGCCAATGTCCCCATCACAAGAAAGGATGCACCGGCATCTATAAAGAGAGTACTTTGAAAAATGAGTGCTAAAGTAACAAGCACTACACCAACAGCACAAAAAACAAATTGTGCCTGTGAACTTTTGTAGGGCACCATATCTGCAAGCATTGGTATTTTTTGTTTTCCAACCAGGGGAGAAAATTTTTCAAACCAAACCAAAAATGGTATGATTTTATATATATGCCCTGTAATTAAAAAAGCAAAAAAACCACTAAAAAGCACCCACATAGAGGCCAATAAAAAACGTTCACTTTGTGTTACAAAATAGATACCGCCTAGCACTATCGCTACAATCATCGCAGAGTATGAGAATATCAAAGATATTGCATAGACATCATTCTCTTTTCTCGGTCTAGTTGTATAAATAATATAGATTAGATAAAAATAGGCGAGAAGAGAAACAACAGCCATAATATCAGCAATATAACTCAACACTTCTATATGTAAAACAGATGCTATGATTGCTAAAACAACCGCAACACTCATCATAGAAACAGAAATCTCTAAAGGACGTAATGAAAAACTATGAGAAAGCGTAAACATAGGTACAAGAACTATAGAGAGTCCCATTATTGTTATTAAAATATACCCACCAAGAACTGAATAGATATGCGCTTTTAAAAGTGATGAAATATCAATAGAGATAGTCCCCGCATATGAAAGTGCCATCAAAAGACCAAAAATAATTCCAAAAAACAAAAATGTATTGGAAATTAGCACACTGCTCATAACTAGTGTAAGCTTCTCTACTTTAGCGATTGTAAGAAAAATCTCACCAACAAATATCATCATCGATATAAGAACAACAACACCGCCATAAGGCAGAAGTGCTGGGGAGTATAAAAACCCAAATACCATTAAAATCGTTCCAATAAGTAGTAACGGCCAGATAGCATAAAAAAGTTCAACTCCAAAATGTCCTACTTCAAGTACAACAGGAACGAGCTGTGCCATCGCACCAAAAATAGTCATCATTACAAAACCAAGTAAAAAAAGATGCACATAACCAATAACATTTGCATCTGCAAATGACAAATGAGCTGCATCAAATGAAAAAAGGTAGAGTACTGATAAAAGATAAAAAAAACTCCCTATGATAAAAAAGGGAGCTATGAGTTTAAAAGGGGGCGCAAAATCTTGCGATATTTTCATCATTTTCTACTGTCTCAACCACCACAGCTTGACTGTGTTAAATCTGATTCACTTAATGCATCAGGATTATATGAAAAAACAACTTTCACAAGCCCATCAGGCAAATCTTCTACAACATAACGAACATCATCTTCAAGTTTTCCAAAAAGTCCACCAGGTGCTTTATGGTTAATCATAGCTAAAGTATCATCTGTACCTTTGATCAGGTTTAGTCCACTCATCGCATTTACCATTGGATGTGGTGGTCCCTCTTTTGAAGTATCAAAATAATATGTACTTTGTCCATCTTTAGCAAGCTTGTAAAAATCTACTGTTGCGCCTTCTACTGCTATCTTTTGTGCTTCACTAGGAATGTGTGCCATTAAAAATCCTTTATAATATAAATATACTTCAGATTGTAATTTAATAAGATAAAGCCCATGTTGATATATATCAATACATCACTAAATTATTCAAAAAGAATCGTTAATGCCTCTTTATTTTTAATTTTATAGCTGCTGCCCTCTTTTTCAATAAAACCCAGTTTGGCAAATTTTTTAAAAACACGGGAGAGTGTTTCAGGTGTCATATGAAGATATTGTGCGAGTTGATTATGTTTCATCCCTAGAGCCTCTTCATTTTCACAAATGTATTTTGCGACACGTGCCGTTGAATCCAGCACGATGTTAAGTGCTATGACACCTTCAAGATATTTTATCTTCTGCGTGAGGGATTTAAAGAATGTAAATGCAATGTCAGGATTACATAAAAAACTCTCTTTAAATTTTATAAAGTCTATCTCTATGACTGTACCATCTGTTTCAAAAGCAGCAGAAGCAGGATAAGGAATACCCTCAAAAACTGCCATTTCTGCAATGAGTGATTTTGGATTAAAGCGGTGCAACACTATTTCATTATTTTTAGGATCTGTCTTATAAACTTTTAAAATACCATCTGTTAGAAGCGTCAGAAAACGTGACTCATCTTTCTCATAAAAAAGCACTTCTCCTTTGGAAAACTTTCGCTTGCGTGAAATCGTGGCTAACTGTTCCAACTCTTCAGTAGAAAGGTTTTCAAAAAAAGTTATATCGCGTAATTCATTAACACTTTGCATTATCTAATCTGCCCGCTTCCATATATTTTATATTTATAGGTTGTCAATCCTTCTATGCCCATAGGTCCCCTTGCGTGAAGCTTGTTCGTAGATATTCCAACTTCCGCACCAAAACCAAAGGCTCCACCATCAGTAAAGCGTGTAGAAGCATTGACATAAAGCGCTGCAGCATCAATACTGTTTAAAAATTCTTCTGCCGTTTTAATGTTCTCAGTGATAATCGCTTCTGAATGTCCCGATCCAAAACGTACAATATGCTCAATAGCCTCTTCTACACCTGCAACCACTTTAATATTTAAAATATTTGCAAGATATTCTGTATCAAAATCTGCATCATTTGCATCTGCCACACTAATAATCTCTTGCGTTGCACTACACCCTTTTAACTCTGTGTGTGCCGCATCAAATGCCTCTTTAAGTTTTGGCAGAGCCTCTTTGGCAACTGCTTTATCAACTAACAGTGTCTCCATAGAGTTACAAACGCCCGGACGCTGCACTTTTGCATTGATGGCAATTTTGATGGCATCTTGCATATTGGCATCTTTATCTATGTAAGTATGGCACTGCCCTTTGTCATGTTTGACCACACTTACCGTAGCATTTTGACTCACATATTTTATGAGTCCCTCACCACCACGAGGAATAATCAAGTCCACATACCTGTCCATTTTAATAAGCTGTGCAACACCCTCACGCGAAGAGTCTGGAATAAGTGATATCAGCTCTTTTGGAAGACTATTTTTCTCCAATGTTGCCTGCAAAACCTTTGCAATAGCACGATTTGAATTTTCAGCTTCTTTGCCGCCTTTGAGCACACAAACATTAGAACTTTTAAAACAGAGTGCCGCTGTGTCACTTGTAACATTTGGACGTGATTCATAAATAATCCCAATCACACCAATGGGAATAGAGACTTTTTCGATTTTTAAATCATCTTCAGTGACCCAACCGTCAAGAATACGTCCTACAGGGTCTTTAAGCCCTGAAATCTCTTCAATAGCCACGGCCATCGAATCAACTCTTTTTTCATCAAGTAAAAGTCTGTCCATTAAAGCAGAGGAGAGCTGATTTTTCTCTCCATCTGCCATATCTTTTGCATTGGCTTCAAGCAACTCCATCGTATTCGCCCGAAGTGCTGCTGCCATCTCTTTTAAAATTCTATTTTTTTCTGCACCGCTCAGCGTATTTAATACTCTTGCAGCACTCTTTGCTTTTTGTAAAAATTCTTCCATATCACTACCCATATTTTATATTTTGCTATAATATTACCATAATAAATTAAGGACTTTTATGAAAACTATAACATTTATCGGAAATGGCAATATGGCACTTAGCATTGCCAAAGGGCTACAAGACGAATACGCTATCGAAGTTGTCGGAAGAAATCAGGAAAAACTAGATGCATTTGAAAAAAAACTCGGTATAAAAATTGAAAAAAAACTTCTTGATGGGTTTGACATCACAGACAAAATTATTATGCTCTGCGTGAAACCTGCAAATGTAGAAGAGGTAGGTAAAAAACTGCAAGGAGATGCGGCGGTGCTCTACTCTGTTCTTGCAGGAACAACACTTGAAAAACTTCGTGCAAATTTCACTGTAAAATCTTATGTACGGGCAATGCCAAATCTTGCTGCTTCCGTTGGTGCTTCAATGACTACTCTCACAGGTGATACAGCTTATAAAGAAGAAGCTCTCATGCTTTTCTCTGCCATTGGCTCTACACGCTGGCTTGCAAGTGAAAAAGAGATAGACATCGCAACTGCACTTGCAGGAAGTGGTCCTGCATATCTTGCACTTATTGCTGAAGCTTTGGCTGATGGAGCTGTAAAACAAGGTCTTAAGCGTGATGATGCTTTAGCTATCATGCGTGGACTCTTTGATGGCTTTGGAAAACTCATACAAGATGTCCATCCTGCAATCTTAAAAGATGGTGTTATGAGTCCTGGAGGAACAACAGCTGCAGGTTACTCTGCACTTGAAGAGGGAAATGTGAGAAGTGCCTGTATCAATGCACTTGAAAAAGCCTACAAAAGAGCAACTGAGTTATAAAACTCACTTGCTTAAATCATTTTCTTAGTAATCCTCTTCTTCTGAATCATACTGTAGGTACAATATGAGTATCCAAATAAGTGAAAAAATAGCTACAATTTCATAACCAATAAGCCAAATAACTAAAAAAGCATTTGTGTTAAGCAACTTGAAGTTCTCATAACTACCGCCTGCCACAAAGAAAAAGAGAAAAATTGCACCGGTAATGTATGGAACACCTACACCATACAAGACATAAAATGCAGCTGCCCACTCCTCCGGAATATATAGGAAATCTCTAAAACTGACCTCTTGAGAGCCAAAGCTTTGTCCTCTTTTTTTGGCACGCTTATGCCCTTTAGAACCTTTTGCTTTTCTCTCATTCATAACAAGTTGATTATAATAAAGCATATTACGCTTTTT
>JALVXQ010000196.1 GCA_027038255.1 Sulfurimonas sp.
GCTTTTTATCATCCTATTTGCTATAAAACTCAAACTCTTCCCTATTGCCGGACTGCACTCCATTGAAGCAAAAGAGGGCATAGCCAATTATCTTGACATGGCTTGGCATGTGACACTGCCGATTTCTGTCATGATATTTGTAGGGCTTGGGAGTATGATAATCTACATTCGCTCACTCACGCTAGAGATACTCAAAAGTGATTACTACTATTTTGCACGCTCACGCGGCATACAAGAGAAAGAGCTACTGCGTTATTACATCCTGCCAAATCTTATGCCGCCGATTATTACACTTTTAGGTTTGTCTTTGCCGGGGCTTATTGGGGGAAGTGTCATTTTGGAGTCTATATTTGGCATCGAGGGAATGGGGCAGCTCTTTTACATCTCAGCACTTTCACGCGACTACCCCATAATTATGGGAATTTTGATGATTACAGCGTTTTTGACGCTGCTTGGAAATATGTTTGCAGATTTAATCTTGCTCAAATTAAATCCGTATGTAAACAGAGGTTAGTATTGCTATCTCAACAAATTTGTTTTGTTGTAGCTTTAAGGGGGTTGTAGGGACATATTTGTCCCTACTGCTAATATGGGCTTTGCTCATATTAGTATATAAATTAGTTAAACAACGCCTCTAACGCATCTACACTATCTTTTTTCTCTTCTATCTCACCATTTTCATTGGTTACTGAATCTGTCTCAAGGAGCTCTATCTGCATACCTGTAAGCATAGAAGCTAAACGGATGTTGATACCGCTTTTTCCGATTGCTTTTGATTTTTGATCGGCAGGAAGTGTGATGATGGCTTTTTCATTTTCACCCTCTTCATTTTTTACAATCTCAACATGAGAGATGATAGCCGGACTCATAGTACGTGAGATGAAAAGTTCAGGAATGTTTGTGTACTCAATACAGTCGATGTTCTCACCAATGAGCTCTTCACTCACAGCATTGATACGAACACCCTTTACACCGACAGTAGCGCCAACTGCATCTACTTGAGGATGCGTACTGAGTACTGCCACTTTTGCACGTTCACCCGGAATACGAGCAGATTTTTCGATGATGACAGTACCCTCTGCGATTTCAGGAACTTCAAGCTCTAAAAGTGCCTCTAAAAATTTTGGAGATGTACGTGAGAGTTCGATTTGAATTCCATGCTCTTTGTCCATGTTTACACGGCGAACAACAGCTTTTATGTGGTCACCCACTTCAAATATTTCGCCTTTTATACGGCTTTTCATAGGAAGCACTGCGCGAATTTCATCGACTTCAATGTACGTTGCGTTTTGTGCATCGACACGTGTTACCCGACCGCTTACAAGTGTACCGACTTTTGATTTGTACTTGTTGTAGACTTCATCTTCAACAAGTCTTTGGATGTGGTACTCTATTTCACGGTGCAAACTCGACGCGGCAGTTCTTCCGTAATCTTCTAAATCGTGATCGATTTGAAGTTGGTCGCCTAACTCTACCTGGTCATCATACTCTCTTGCTTCTGTGAGGGAGATGTATGCCGGAGCTGTCTCTTCATCTAGCAGTCTCTCATCATCATCTGCAACAACAGTAATTGTCTGTACGATTTTGATGTTTTTTGTCTCTTCATCTATCATCGCTTCAAAAGCGTAGTTTTGGTTTATAACTCTTTTTGCTGTTTGAACAAATGCAACCTTGAGCGCTTCAAGCACTTTCTCAGGCTGTAGCCCTTTTTCGTGTCCTATTGCTTCTGCAATGTCTAATATTTTTTCCATAATTGTTCCTTTTTTATTAACTGACCTTATGTGCTAAATATATTTCTGAGTGGTATAAGTTGTATGCAAGTACAAGGCAGAAAGATGAAGGAGCTGCAAGCAGCTTCAATTCTTTCTAACGCAGTAATTGTATGCAAATTATACCATCCGAAGGACAAAAAGAGAAAGTATCATCTGTCTGCGTTAGAACTTTACTACCGTAGCTACGGCTACGCTAGTAAAAACCTGCCTTGCAGCTAACACTTTCTCTTTTTGCTCAGTAATATATTTAGCACATAAGGTCAGTTTTAAGAAATCGTTAACAATAGTAATTACATTGGGGGATTTCTTAATCGAAGTATAAAATTATACTCAAATACTGCTTAATCCAAGTT
>JALVXQ010000197.1 GCA_027038255.1 Sulfurimonas sp.
CCTATGATGCTACAGGCAAAGTCGTAGAAAAAACCAAACGCACAGACAAAGAAGTACAGACCACTGCGTATACCTACACTCCAAGTGGGTCACTCATCCAAGCCACTTCGACAGGCTCAGGGACAGGTTCACTTAACTTTGCTTATGACAAAGCAGGAAACCGTATAGAACACTTACAACGCTACAACAGCTTGAACCAACTCATAGAAGATGATGACCATTTGTATGCCTATGACAAACGTGGTAACCTTGTAGAGAAACTACATAAAGTACACAAAACAAGAACACAGTACACCTTTAACCTCTTTGACCAACTCACAAAAGTAAAACGTACAGATAAACAAAAGCAACTCATAGAAGGGTTTACGTATAGCTATGATGCACTAAACAGAAGAGTGAGCAAAACCACCTACACCCAAGAGACCCTCCCAAATGGTACTACCCACCACTACCTCTACGATGATGAGAACATCGTAGCCATACTTGACCACAACAAAACGTTACTCGCCACCATCGTGCATGACACACAGACCGATACCCCTTTGAGCATCACAACGTACAACAACGAAGCCAAGCCTTTAGATGACTATGAGAAACACAAACTCTACACCAAGCTCACAGACCAAGAGAAGCTACACATCTACCAAAGTAGACAACAACGCACCTACTACTACCACAGAGACCACCAAGGAAGTATCACAGCACTTACAGACAGTGAAGGAAACATCGTAGAGTCTTTTCTTTATGATGAGGCTTATGGTACAATCTTGGACCATCACAAGACAGTAGAGACGTATAATCCTTATTGTTATACTGGTAGGGAGTTGGATTCGAGTGATGCCCTTGGGCTGATTTATTATTATAGAGCTAGGTATTATGACCCGACCATAGGACGTTTTATAAGCAAAGACCCTATTGAGTTTATGAGTGGGGACTACAATTTCTACCGTTATGTTTCTAATGATCCTGTGAATTTTGTGGATCCTAGTGGGTTGGCAGGAGCATCTATATGTAAAAAAGCTTTTCAAGCAATGGGAGGTGCCGTAGGAGCTAGAGTAGGAGGAGTAGCAGGTGCTGCTGCAGGTACTGCTCTCTCTGGTGCATGTGATGTTGGTACTGCGGGAGGCTGTGCTCTTGCTAATCCAGCTATTATTACAGCCACTACAACAGGAGGTGTTGTAGGAGGTCGTAAAGCAGGACAATGGCTTGGAGGATTTCTAGGTGATTTAATATGTGATGAAGTAGTTACACTTGCTAAATCTACAACTGTAGCTGATGAAGGGATTAAGTCTGAAGGTGAAGGTGATGTTGATTGTGGAGACTATGGTGTTTATTCTAGACAGAAAAACCCTGCCAAACAAGGATTGGAAAGAGACCACATCCCTTCAACTGCCGCGATGATCAAGAGAGCAGCTAAACTGGCAAAGACTAGTGTAAAGAGATTAAGTTCTTGTGCAAAAAATGCCATAAAGAACTATGCAGATACCTTAGCGATTCCTGCATCGTTACATAAAAAAGGAAGAACTAACTCAGGTAAACCTATTAACGGTAGCAATACCCCTGAAAAGATAGAACAAGATTCACAAGATTTGGGTGAGGCAGGGAAAAAAGATGCTGAAGCGTATGAAGACTTACTGGATGATGAAGATATGCCAGATGAGTGTAAAGAGGCTGTTAAAAAGCAACTCAAAAAAATTAAGAAGATGAAAGACAAAGAGTATGTGCAATCTTTGGCAAAAAGACTACTTAAGTGTGGTGATTTAGATAAATAAAAAAGGAGTAAACATGAACATCGATAAAAATACATTTGTAGATCTACTTGGTCTACCAGAAGATGACAGTAAAATCATAGAACTGAGAAAAACATTAAATGCCCCAAAACCACTTTTAGATGAATTTTTTAAAGAGTATGGTGGGACATCTGTCCCTGTAGATACACATAAAATAGAGTTGTTTTTTTCCGATAGTTCTTTTTATGATGGTACGGATAATGGAATTTATGGGAATAAGGATTTACTTTTTACAGGTACTATGTTTAGAAAAGGAACTGATCTTCCGTTGCCTTTTGGGTTAACTCCTGAAGACTCATTGGATGATGTCTATAAAAAGCTAGAGAGAACAGAAG
>JALVXQ010000198.1 GCA_027038255.1 Sulfurimonas sp.
TTCAAATTCTTAAAGACAATGGCATCCGCAAAGGTGATAAAGTAGCACTTCTAAGTGAAAATATGCCAAACTGGGCAGTTGCTTACTTTAGTGTAAGCTATTTTGGTGCGGTTATCGTTCCTATTTTGCCTGATTTCCATCCAGCTGATGTGCAGCATATCATCAGACACTCAGAGTCCAAAGCTGTTTTTGTCTCTAACAAACACTTACAAACCATTGAAGAACTCGAAGATTCAAATATGAAGTTTGTTATTAAGCTTGATGATTTGGAGATTATTGACGAACTAACAAATCACAGCTATATGTCCAAACTCAAACAACGCATAGCATCCAAAGAGCTTCCAAAGCCGGATGAAGATGATATGGCAGCACTCCTGTATACATCTGGAACAACAGGTCACTCCAAAGGGGTTATGCTCTCTCATAAAAACCTTGTAACAAATGCTTTGAGTGCATATAAAAATGTAACGATTACTGAAGATGATACCTTTTTATCTATCTTACCGCTTGCCCACACTCTAGAGTGTACTGTTGGCATGATAGTGCCTATTTTACATGGTGCTGATGTCGTTTACATCGACAAAACCCCTACTCCAAACGTTCTTATTAAAGCGTTTAGTATAGTAAAACCCACAATGATGCTCTCTGTTCCTCTCATCATTGAAAAAATTTATAAAAATAAAGTCCTGCCAAAATTTACAGGTTCCGTGTTTATGAGATTTTTGTATAACATTCCTTTTGTACGTAAAAAACTCAACAAAATAGCAGGAAAAAAACTCATCGAAACTTTTGGGGGCAGAGTGAAATTTTTTGGAATTGGAGGAGCGGCACTCTCTCCTTTTGTAGAAAAATTCCTTGCAGAAGCTGAGTTTCCCTACATTGTAGGCTATGGGCTTACTGAGACATCTCCACTCATCGCAGGCGGACGCATAGGCTCTGAGATAAAGGTAGGCTCAACCGGTCTTCCAATGGTTGGCGTTGATGTAAAAATAGCAGATGCAAACCCTGAAAACGGTGAAGGTGAGATTCTCGTAAAATCACCAAGTGTTATGCTAGGATACTACAAAGATGAAGAGCAGACAAAAGAGGTCATGACAGAAGACGGCTGGTTTAAAACCGGTGATCTTGGTTACCTGGATGAAGATGGCTATCTCTTTATAAGCGGACGCAGTAAAAATGTCATCATCGGTTCTGGCGGAGAAAATATCTACCCAGAGCAGATAGAAGCTGTCATCAACCAGAACGAAACAGTTTTAGACTCACTCGTAATTGAAAATGACGGGAAACTCATCGCAAGAATTCACCTTGATTATGAACTGATTGATAAAATATTTAAAGCTGACAATGTTCCAGAGAGTCAGGTCAAAGAGAAGATAGACAAGCTGCTAGAGGAGATGCGTAACGATGTAAATGCGCAAGTTGCTTCATTTTCAAAAATAACAAAATTTGTAGAGCAAATCGAGCCATTCGTTAAAACACCGACGAAAAAGATTAAACGTTACCTCTATAAAGAGTAACGTTTAAAAAAGTTAGAATTGCGGTTGAACGAAAGGGATGACCTGTTTTTTACGGCTTAAGACACCGTCAAGCCAGACTTTATTGTTTTCTAGTTCTGTATTAAAAGCTTTCTCGATTTTTGAAGCATCATCACTCACAACTAAAAGTTTTGTGCCCTCTTTCATAATGTCCGTTAAAAGGATGAGAACAGTATGCAAGTCACCCTCTTGTTTCATTTTTAACATATCTTCCATCAATTCTTCCTCACGTGGTTCAAGCACGGAGATATCTACCATTTCAAGCTGACCTACACCGATCTTTGTGCCGTTCATATCGAACTCTTTATAGTCTCTTGTATTTAAGTCTCTTGCACTTGCGCCGTCAACTGCAGATTTTACAATGAACATATCCATAGCGAGTTGCTTATAATCTTCTATACCTGCTATTGCAGCGAGTTCTTTGACAGCTTTTGTATCTACTTTTGTGCAAGTTGGTGAGCGAAAAATGACCGTATCACTTAAAATTGCCATCATCATCATACCTGCGATGTCCTGTGGCACTTCTACACCATATGCTCTATACATTTCATAAATAACAGTATTAGAGCATCCTATAGGGC
>JALVXQ010000199.1 GCA_027038255.1 Sulfurimonas sp.
CAAAGTCTATGATAGATCGTGGACTTGTGTATGTTGGAAATAAAAAGGTAATGATAGCTCGTGGTGAGATAGATGAACGAACTATTTTTAGAGTTACAAAAATAGAAAAAGCAAAACCGATTTTTGAAAATGATGATATTATAGTCATAGATAAGCCAGCGTATGTAAATTCTGATGAGATAGAGAGACAATTTCGAGGGACAAGGCTTTTACATAGACTTGATCGTGAAACGAGTGGTGTTTTGATGCTTGTAAAAAATGAAGAGTTTCGCGAAAAAGCTATTAAAGAGTTTGCTCAACAAAAGGTTTATAAAGAGTATATTGCATGGGTTGAGGGAATAGTTACTGAACCAATCGAAGTAGATAAACCTATTGTTACACAAAAGAAAAACAACAGAGCCTATTCAAATGTCTCACCAAAAGGAAAACCTGCTAAGACAGAATTTTTTCCAGATATTGTGAGTGCAAAAAAGACAAAAGTAAAAGTGATTATTCATAATGGGCGTACACATCAAATTCGTGTTCATGCAAGATATATTGACCATCCAATTATAGGTGATGAACAGTATGGTGGTCGTCGAGCTAAAAGAGTTATGCTTCATGCACACAAAGTAAGATTATTGGGTATGGAGTTTACTGCTCCTGAACCAAAGAGTTTTAAAACTTTTGAATAAAAACTTAGCTACAATTCTATAAAAACTATAAAGAGGGTATATTAATGTTTGGTACTTTAACAGATTCGTTTACAAATGCAATAAAAAAGATTCGATTTCATGATGATGACAAAGCTCTTTCAAAGGCTCTAACTGAGTTAAAGAAAAATCTTTTAAAAGCAGATGTAAATCATAAAGTTGTCAAAGAACTTATTGCAAAAGTGCAGATACGCACTAAAGAGAAGGGAATAGGAAAAGATCAATTTCTTGAAGCACTTCGTGAAACACTTAATGAACTTTTAGAAGTTGGAGGAAACAAAGGTTTTGTTTTTGCTCCAAATCCTCCAACTGTTATTTTAATGACAGGTCTTCAAGGTTCTGGTAAGACAACAACAACTGGTAAACTTGCTACATATTTAAAAAACAGACAAAAAAAAGTTTTGATAGTTGCAGCTGATTTACAGCGTTTAGCAGCAGTTGAACAACTTCGTCAAATTACGGCACAGATAGAGGTAGAACTTTATGAAGATGAGGCGACTAAAAATCCTGTAGATGTTGTAAAATCTGCATTAGAATATGCAAATTCTAAGATTTTTGATGTTGTTTTAATCGATACAGCTGGTCGTTTAGCAATTGATGATGAGTTGATGAAAGAGCTTCATGATGTCAAAGAAGTTGCAAAACCAGATGAAATTTTTTATGTAGCAGATTCATTAACTGGTCAAGATGCAGTAAGAACAGCAACTACTTTTAAAGAAAAAATTGGCATTGATGGTGTAATACTCTCAAAATATGATGGTGATGCAAAAGGTGGGGTTGCTCTTGGTTTGTCATCACAAGTACAAGTACCATTGCGTTTCATTGGTATGGGTGAAAAGATGGAAGATTTGGAGGTCTTTTTACCTGAGCGAATTGTCAATCGTCTTATGGGATTTGGAGATGTTGAGGGACTTGCTGAAAAAGTAACAAATGTTATTGATGAAAAGCAGGCAAAAAAACTAAATAAAAAAATTCAAAAAGGAAAATTTAACTTTAATGACTTTTTAGAGCAGATGGAACAGATGAAAAAGATGGGTTCTATGAGTTCTATTATGGGGATGATACCAGGAATGGGGAAAATGTCTAAAGCAATTAAAGATTTTGACTTTGAAAATTCAGATGAACTTAAAAACATAAAAGCAATGGTTAGTTCAATGACACTAAAAGAGAGAGAGAACCCCGATCTTTTAAATAATTCAAGAAAACAGAGAATTGCAAAAGGATGTGGACTTGAGGTTGTTGAGATAAATAGAATGATAAAACAGTTTAAAAATGCTGGAAAAATGGCGAAAAAGTTTTCTGGTAAAAATGGCATGAAACAGCTTCAAGCTATGATGGGAGGAGCAGGTACTCCAGGTGGAATGGGTGGACTTCCAAGATAAGTTTAGAACTTTAAGAATTATTTAGCTATAATTCGCC
>JALVXQ010000200.1 GCA_027038255.1 Sulfurimonas sp.
ACTTGTTGTCTCCAATGTTGTGAACGACGCTCAGCATTTCCGTAAGCACCCCATTTTTCATAGATCATTGCAGATGGTAAAATAAGGTCAGATACCATTGATGAAATACCAGGATAACCATCGGATGTTACGATGAAGTTGTCCATCTCACGCGCTGCCTTGATCCAGTGTTTTGCATTCGCAGAATCTTGATAAGCATTACATACATTTACCCATGCAAATTTAACAATACCATCTTCGATGTCTCTATGAATTTTCATAATGTGTTGATTTCCAACAGGATTCAATGTTCCAGAAGGAATATGCCAACCTTTTTCTGTAATAGCTCTATGTTTAGGATTTTTAACCATCATATCCGCTGGAAGACGGTGAGCAAATGTACCAACTTCACGCGCAGTACCACAAGCAGATGGCTGACCAGTCAGTGAAAATGCACCAGAACCTGGACGTGCTTGTTTATTTAACATAAAGTGAACATTATATGAAAGTGTATTATCCCAAGTACCACGTGTATGTTGATTCATACCCATTGTCCAGAAACTTACAACTTTTCTGCCATCTTCAATGTAAAGAGCCGCTAAATCTTGAAGTTTTTTCTTAAAACTATCAAGAGACTCTTCAGGGTCACCTTTACAAAGTTCTGCTGTATACTCTAATGTATAAGGAGCTAAAGATTTTTTATAATCTTCAAAAGAGATTTCATGGTGTTTTAAAGTACCGGCAGTATTTTTCATAACATCACCAGCTTTATAGCCATATGGCTCTAATGCAGGACCTTCAAGTTCTGAAACAACTTTACTCATCTCTTTATTATATGTTTGCATCTCTTTAGCATCATATTTACCAGCAGATCCATCAGGTCTTACAGGAGTAATAGATTTTTCACCCGCACGTCTGAAACCATAACCGATATTTACAGGGCCAGCTGCAAAGATGATGTTTTTCTTGATGAAATCCCAGTCAATTGATTCAGGATGATTATAAACGATCTCACGTGCAAGGTAGTTCCACAATGCAAGGTCAGTATTTGGTCTAAAGATGATGTTAAAGTCACCTAAATCACAAGTACGGTGTGTATAAGTTTGAATATTGACAACTTTTACATTATCAGGATCACTTAGTTTTCTGTCAGTTACACGAGACCAAAGAATTGGGTGCATCTCTGCCATATTTGAACCCCAAGTTACAATTGTATCTGTAAGCTCAATATCATCATAACAACCAGATGGTTCATCTATTCCAAAAGTTTGATAAAAACCGACAACCGCTGATGCCATACAGTGACGAGCATTTGGATCAAACGCATTTGATCTAAATCCACCCTTCATCATTTTCTGAGCAGCGTACCCTTCCATAATAGTATATTGACCAGATGCAAATACAGCTACACCTTCAGGACCACTCTCTTTAAGTGCTTTTCTGATGTTTTTTTCCATTTCATCATAAGCTCTTTTCCAAGAAATTGGAGCAAATTTACCATGTTTGTCAAATTCACCCTTATCATTCATACGAAGTAGTGGCTGCGTAAGTCTATCTGCACCATACATAATCTTCGCATTGAAGTAACCTTTAATACAGTTAAGACCACGATTAACCGGAGCTGCCGGGTCCCCTTTAACTGCAACAATTTTTCTATCTTTACCATCACCTGTAGTTGCAAGCATGATTCCACAACCCGTACCACAGAAACGACAAGCTGCCTTATCCCATCTCCAACTTGTTTCAGCTGCCTTTGCATTTGCTTCTAACTCTGCCGGTACACTCATACCGATAGCCGCTGCTGCAGATGCTGCCGCTGAACTTTTAAGAAATTCTCTTCTTGAAAGTGACATATTTTCTCCTCAAATTAATTTTGAACTTTGTTGTTAAGGTGTCCATTAACAGTACAATGATATCACTATTACCTTAGAGAATAATTGATATATGTCAAATTAATAGTTTCAAAAAATGCTATAATTTTGTCAGGGCCTTTTAAACGTCGTCTAGCTTAGTTTTTTAAGCTTAACATTATATAGGCTTCTGCCTTAATAAAAAAAAGAAGGAAGAAAATGAAAAAAATTACAATGTCAGCTGTTGCTTTAACAGCAATTATGGGTTCTTTTAGTAGCGT
>JALVXQ010000201.1 GCA_027038255.1 Sulfurimonas sp.
GTTTAGGCTCTCCAGTCTGGAAATATTAGACTTTGATGTACCGATTTTAAGGGCAATTTGCTCCTGAGTAACTCCTTTGGCAAGCCTTGCAGCTACAAGCTGCTTTTTTATGTTAAAAAGTGGTGCCAATGCATCATACTCTGCTTTTACCTCTGGATTTTTTAGTGCTTTATCTCTAAAGTTTTTAAATGTTGGTCTATTTGTTTTCATGGTCTATTTCCTCGTATAATTAATTTCAAGAGTAAAATCTTTTTTTTCAGTTTTTAATAGAAAAAATCTTACTCTTCTAAGATTGAAGTACTAACTTCAAATCTTGTAACTATCACAGTCAATGACTAAAGGTAAAACAACATTTTTTTCCTTATAGCAGGATATAGGAATTGTTTTTATATTTACTGACTACACCATTAAGCCAGTTGGTATCTTTAGTTGTTAATCACTTATTAAAAGCTGTTGGGATAGCTGTTATTTTAGCATCCACATCACATAGATTAACGAGGCTGTGAAACGCAACATTGAAACTTTTTGTTTTTATGTTGGACAACCAAAGATTACACACAAGGATTATAAGAATGAATTACGTAGGTATAGATGTAGCAAAAACATTTCATGTGGTTTCCATTGTTGATGAGAATGAAACCAGAGTTATTAACAAAGCTTTTAGGATAGAGAATACAATAAAAGGTTTTAAAAAGCTTCTTAAAGTATTGGAGAGTATCTCTTTAAACAAAGATGATTTTGTTCTTGGTTTGGAGGCAACAGGGATATATGGTGAGAACCTTTTGGAATTTTTAAAGTCAAAAGGTTACAATATTAAACTATTGAATCCGTTTCAAACATCCAGATATAGAGAGCAAAGAACGATGAAAAAAGTAAAAAATGACAGTATCGATTCCTTGATAATAGCCTACCTTCTCAATGATGGAAAGTACAGCTCTGGGTATGTCACAGATGACGAGTACCAGTCTCTTAGAACACTCTATCGTAATCGTGCTTCCATACAGTCTGATATGAAAGAAGTAAAGAAGAGAATACTCACTCAGATAACGGTGACATTTCCAGAATTTGAAGGTTTTATTAAACCTTTTTCTGTAAGTGGTTTAGCTTTACTTGACAAGTATCCTACGGCACATCATTACAAGCACAGCAGTGTAGACAGGGTTATAAAACTCTTCCGTCATATTCAAGGGAACAACTTCAATCAAGACAAAGCGTTAAGGCTATTGGCATTATCAAAGGACTCTATTTATTCAGGTAAAGCCAAAGATGCCAGAGCCATAGCGATTAAAAGCTCTATCAGGCTTTTAAAAATGTATCTTGGTGAACTTGATATCATTGAAGCTGAAATACTCTCTTTGCTTGATAGTAAAGCAATGGTTACTACCGTTGATGCACTAGGTCAGGAGATTACAAAAAGTGATACGCTTATAGAGAATCTAAAAACCATACCAGGAGTAGCAGACAAAACCATTGCTGCTGTACTTTCTGAGTGTGGAGACCTAACAAGGTTTCCAAGCATTCCTAAGTTCATAGGATATCTTGGACTCTTCCCGACAGAAAACTCTTCAGGAAAATCCAAGAGTGTGGGGCATTTAAGCAAAAGAGGCTCATCATTGGTGAAGCATGCACTCTATATGAGTGCTGTAAGTTGCTTGATACACAACCCTCAAATGAAGCAACTCTATGACACCAAACGTTCTCAGGGTAAATCTAAAAAAGAGTCTATTATTGCAGTTTCAAGAAAACTTGCAACAATCATATACTCTATTTTTAAATACAACACACCTTATAATCCAAATCGTGTATTTACAAATTAGTCATGAACAGTGATAATTAAAAGATCACAAGTTAGTACTTCTACTTGTTATTGTCGATCAAACAGGTTTGATCTTTAAAGCACTTGTGTTGAAATTTCTCTCAACATACAAAAGCAAATGCTTAAAACATCAAACTTCTCAAGAATTTTCTTCTTGAGTGTTCTTTTAAAACTTATACCAAGAAGGTATTGTCTTTTTCTATTTTTCAGTTATCCTTTATAAAAAGGCTATATGGAACATTTTATAAGGTCTTCTATGGGAGGGTATGTATTTATGG
>JALVXQ010000202.1:0-905 GCA_027038255.1 Sulfurimonas sp.
GGGTTGGACTCTTTTGGTTTTGGTGGATTGCTTTGAGTTTGCAACATTATGGATATGCTTGGGGCTTACCTATAGGACTACTACTTATCGCATTACTCTATGGCTTTATATTTCTTTTTCTATATTGGAGTATTGAAAAGATAGCCTCTTATTTTGTTAAGCTAGGTGTATCCAAACCTACAATGATTCTTATATTTAAGGCACTTGTTCTTTTAGCATTGAGTCTACTTCATCCTTTTGGTTTTGATTGGTTCAAGCCTGAGTTGATGTTTGTAGAGAGTTATATAGGGATAGAAAAATGGCAGTTTGCTATCGTATTGGGTACTATGGTTCTAAGTATTTCTCAAAAAAATGTACTTTTTCTATTTTTGATACTTTTTGCCTATCAGCCTACTTTCAACTACACAAACACACAGCAAGAGAGTAAAAATATCACCCTCATTACCACCCATGTAAGTGTAGAAGACAAATGGAATACTTCCACACATAGGACACTCTTTAAGCAACTTTTTCAAGAAATAGATAAACGTATCCAATCAGGAGAAAAAGTGATTATTTTACCTGAGTCTGTTTTCCCTGTTTTTCTTAATCGAACCCCTGCATTAGTAGCAATGCTTAAACAACGCTCTCAAAAAGCCACTATAGTTACAGGTGGATTGTACTGGGATGGTACCACACCTCATAACTCTACCTATATTTTTAATCATGGTACGATGCGTATAGCCAATAAGGTACTATTGGTTCCCTTTGGAGAGAGTAACCCTCTACCAGATTTTTTGAGTGATTGGGTTAATAAAGTCTTTTATGATGGTGCCATAGATTATGTAGCCAGTGCAGAGATTACAGACTACACTATAGATAACACTACCTATAGAAATGCCATCTGCTTTGAAGACACCAGCGAA
>JALVXQ010000202.1:915-2087 GCA_027038255.1 Sulfurimonas sp.
TGATTATCCTAAGCAACAATGGCTGGTTCACACCCTCCATAGAACCTACATTACAAAAACTACTCTTACTCTATTATCATAAAAAATATAGTACGGTGATATACCATGCCTCAAATATGTCTGAGTCTTATATTATCAAATAGACGTCTGATTATATCCACCCAATAACAACTTGACAATCACTCTCCAACATCCTATAATATATGAAAACATATATGAAAGGCTTACTATGGAACAGATTAGTATCTCTGAAATTCAGAGAAATCTCCATAAACTTAATCATTTTGATATTATTGAGGTTGTTGATAAAAAGAGAAACAAGGTAAAGGGGTACTTTCTTGATGGTAAATATGCTTCGCTTATCGAAGAGATGTCCGAAAAATTCTTACAAAACACTAGAAAGAATCAAAAATCTCTTAGAGGGGTTTTTTCACAGTATGCAGACCCCGCTAAAATAGAAAATGAAAAGGGTGCGTGGGAGCGTCATGTTATAAAGAAGTATAGTAAAGATGATTAGACTAGATACAAACTATATTATACGATATTTGGTAAATGATAATGAAGAGATGGCTACTGTAGCTGAAGAAGTTATCATGAATCAAGATGTTTTTATCTCTCATGAGGTTTTAGCTGAAGTGGTATATGTATTGGGTGGGGTATATGCACTTTCTAGAGATAAAATCTCTACTGTACTCATAGAGCTTATACATTTTTCAAATATTGGTAATACCGATAAACATATAGCCCTAAATGCTTTAGAGATGTATGCTACAAAGAAGCTTGATTTTGTAGATTGTTTATTGTGTGCCTACTCTCGAATAGATGAAGTTTTTACTTTTGATAAGAAGTTGCAGAAGTGTTTGAAATAACTTGTTTCCATCACTTCCAAGACGCTAAAAGAACTCATGGTTTTTAGAAGTGGAGAGTTTACTCCCACCTAGAACGGATGAAAACAAGCGAAACTTTAATATTATATTTCTATATTATCATTAATATCTTCTAACTTCAAATTGTTATCCGGGACTGTAAATAATTCTGTGTCAATTTAGATAAAATTGACATAGAAGGAAAAACAGTAATGAAAATAGAGATAGATATAGAAGAGTTTGCACAACAAGTAAAAAATGGTCTCATAGTTATATTATATATAGAACAATAAATATGTATAAGAT
>JALVXQ010000203.1 GCA_027038255.1 Sulfurimonas sp.
TATGATAGTCGCAATAGTATAGATATAACTAAGAACCTGCTCAATAATTTTTGAGATGGCTTTTTTGTCGTAGTAGAGCAGTGTAAACCCGAGAAGAATGTTTTCTCCCTTGTAGCGGTACAAAATAGGACGTATAAACCTGTAAGCTTCAATAGTTTCTTTGCCGTTTTTAATGGTGTAAGTGTCATAGGTCACATGCTCTGTTTTGCAATTTTGCAGGTAGGCTAAGAGGCTTTTTTCCAGAGGCAGTTTTTTAACTTTTTCTCCAAATCCTGATATATACTCAAAGGAGCTTT
Source organism: Sulfurimonas sp. (assembly GCA_027038255.1). Classification (GTDB taxonomy): domain Bacteria; phylum Campylobacterota; class Campylobacteria; order Campylobacterales; family Sulfurimonadaceae; genus Sulfurimonas. The sequence goes on from JALVXQ010000203.1 coordinate 297, forward strand.
TTGTGCCGTTCTTTTGTCTTTGGTAGATAGATATACCCAGCAGACCGTCAATGTGTGAATCTTGGAGACGCTCGATGGCATCATTGAGACTGAGACGGTTTTCATATGTTCGCTCAAGCAGAGCAAAAGAGGAGAAGTCAGAGATACGCTCAATCGTAGTGGAACTGACCTCAAAAGCTTTTTTTTCAATGTTATCTTTAATGAAGGGAATGATAAAATAGTTCTGTACAGAGATAGCCAGAAAGATAGAAACAAATACAAAGCTGATAAGTTTAAGCTTAAGTCCACCCTTGTACAATATCTTTTTGATACTACTTTTAATCATTAATCCCTACTACGATATAATCTTAGTACTATTTTACCCAAAAATTTTAAAGGAGACCTATGAAGCTTATAAAGAGAAGTATATTATTTTAAGAAATGAAGATGGAGGAAGTGAATGGGAAGTTAGATATGTATGATGTAGCAGTTGTCGGTGCAGGCATAAACGGGTGTAGTGCTGCTTATGAGTTTGTGCAAGAGGGTAAAAATGTCATTGTTTTTGACAAAGAGGGTATAGCAAGTGGAGGAAGCGGTGCTGCCGGTGCTTTCATCTCGCCGAAGTTCTCTAAGGCAGGAGAGCTCAAAGAGATTATAGAAGAGGCCTTTGTTTACTCCATGGAGTATTATGAGACAAATTTCAAACATTTTTTTACAAAAGCACAGCTGCTGCATATCGCAAAAGATGAAGCAGAAGAGGAGAGTCTGCGTGTCTTTAAAGCAAAAACAACACTGAAACTCAAAAAACCAAATGAAGAACTTTTAGAGAGTCTCACGCAGAGTGCCAAAGAGCAGGAGTATGTCTCTTTGGATGCCGGTGTTGTGAATGCAAAAGAGATCTGTCAAAAGATGATAGCCGGAGCAAAGTTTGTCTCTTTGGATGTTCAGGAACTAACATGGGAAGATGGATACTGGCTGATAAATGAAAGCTATGCGGCACGTGAGCTTATTCTCGCAACCGGGGCGTATAAAACCATTATAAAAGAGCCCTATATCGGTCTTCGTGGTGTATGGGGACATAGAATAGATGTAAAAAGCAAATTAAATAATCCCTACTCTATTCATCAGTTTGTCTCTATTGCACCTAGCAGTGAGGGTGTCATAGCTATTGGTGCGACACATAATGTGCACTATCATCCTCAAACTGCAAAAGAACCCTATGATGTTAAGGCAGGCAGAGAAGAGTTGCTTGAAAAAGCAACACGCACTGTAAAGCTTGATGCAGTGGAAGTAGTCGCTGACTATACCGGTCTGCGTTCAGGCTCACATGACTATATGCCGCTTCTTGGTTCCCTTGTTCTTTCAAAAGAGACACTGGAATGTTGTGAAAAAAGTATACGGGTAAAAAAGCCGGATTTTGGAGAGTTTCTCTACTATCCGCATCTCTACATGATAAATGGAAGTGGAGGCTATGGTTTTGTTTTAGCACCGTATCTGGCAAAAATGCTCAAAGAGCAGATACTCAGAGGTAAAGAGATAAGTCCGAGACTCTCTCCTGCACGTTTTTTTGCACGGTGGGTTAAGAAATCTTAACGATGTGAGGCGGAACGGTTTTAAAGACCTCTTTTATACCGTTGGCTCTTTTTTCCCGCATCTTTCCTGTTGCAAAAGGGGAGAGAAAATATGCCAGCTCTTTACACTCATCAGCATCATAGTTGTTGTCATGCATAAAGACGACAGTTTTGTCTAGTTTGTTGATATGTTCGCTCAGTGCTCTTGCATAGGCGATGATGTTTTTATGGTGTCTGTCGTATTTGTTCCCAATTCCAAAAAATACAAACTTTCCGGTAAGACGAAGGTTTGGAATGTCAAGATAATTAAGCTGTTTGTCATAACGTGTGAGCTGCGTTGAGGTGAATTTATCTAAATCAGCATCAAACTCTTCTAAAATCGGTGTCGGTTCAATATTTTCGCGGTTGTAGTTAAAAAGGTACTTAATCTCTACAAGTTTGCCTTTATAGTGCTCTTTTAAAGCAGCATTGAGTATGTACATTTTTGGTGTTTCATTGATAGTTACATACTCATCATACTTCTCAAAACCGTCATCTTGTAAAAAACGGCTCATTTTGTAGCCTGTAGGTGTCTCTTCAGGGTTGTACAAAAAGATAGTCCCTGCTACATGTTTACGCTTTTTTTTGAGCATATTTTCTAAATCTGCTACGCTTATTTTCTCATCTTCATTTTCATTGATGTAGATATACTGCTCAACCAAATAATCCATATCGAAATTTGTCGAAAACTTTCCAAATACTTGCATCTAAAACCTTTTAATTTTGCGAATTATACTATAAGTTGTTTTACAGTTTCCTATGCCCTATAAATGGAGCTAATTTACCACAAGGACTCTTGCTGTCTTTACTGTAGTACCTGTTTATTGAGATATAATACTATAAAAAATTTTAGGAAAACTATGAACAAACTTACACTCCAAACACTTGAGAGATGGCTCTGGGATAGTGCTGATTTAATGAGAGGGCATATTGATAGCTCTGATTTTAAGAACTATATCTTTGGCTTACTCTTTTTAAAGAGAGCTAATGACCAGTTTATGGAAGAGGCAAATATTGCTGTTAGCCAAGATGGTGTAAGTTTAGAAGAAGCACTTGAAGATGAAGACTACCACCAATTTTTTATTCCCTTTGATGCCTATTGGAGTGAGCTTACTAAAAAGAGTGAAAATATTGGTCAAGCTCTTGATAAGGCTTTTTCTCTCATTGAAGAGCATAACTCACAACTTGAAGGTGTTATGACTGCTGTTCATTTTGGAGATACTGAAAAACTTCCTGATGAACTTTTAGCACGACTGCTTCAACACTTTAACAAATACTCTCTTGCTAATGAACATTTAGACAATCCAGATATTTTAGGCTCTGCTTATGAGTATTTAATCCGTGAATTTGCTGATGATGGTGGAAAAAAAGGTGGAGAGTTCTATACACCAAAAGAGGTAGTGAAGCTTGTTGTAAGTCTCATAAAACCTGAAGCTGGAAATAGTGTCTATGATCCTACTTGTGGAAGTGGTGGTATGCTCATACAGAGTGCCAACTACATTAAAGCTCATGGTGGAACTGTTGGTAAGTTTGTAGATGCTAAACTTTACGGTCAGGAGAAGAACCTTGGAACTTGGGCTATTTGTAAGATAAATATGATTGTTCATAACTTCAAAGATAGCGATATACGAAAAGGCGATACTTTATCTTCTCCAAAACACTTGGAAAATGGCGAATTAATGACATTTGACAGAGTGATAGCAAATCCACCATTTAGCTTAAAGAAGTGGTGGCACCCTGCTGAGATAGATATAAAGCAAGATGAAAAAGGCAAAGAGATAGCACCAAAATATAACTCTGTTGTCTCCGATGAGTATGGAAGATTTAAGTATGGCATACCACCAAGGGGATATGGAGATTTAGCATTTGTTCAGCATATGGTAAGTGTTCTTAAAAATGATGGTCGGATGGGTGTAGTACTCCCTCACGGTATATTGTTTCGTGGTGGAACAGAGGGGAAAATACGAGAGGGCTTGCTCAATGATGACATTATAGAAGCTATTGTCGGACTTCCTGAAAAGCTGTTTTACAACACTGGCATACCTGCTTCTATCATCATCATAAACAAGAGTAAATCTGAGAACCTTAAAAACAGAGTTGTGTTTATAGATGCTTCGAGTGAATACAAAGACGGTAAGAACCAAAACACGCTAACCGATGAGAATATTAAAAAAATAGTAGAGAGTTATGATGGGCTTGAAGATATAGATAAGTTTATACGAATAGTTGATATGAGTGAAATAGAAGAGAATGATTATAACTTAAATATTTCACGATACATTGATACGAGCGAAGATGAAGAGATTATAGATATTAAAGCTACTCTTGAAGATATAAAAGAGTTAGAAGTTAAAGAGCAAGAGATAGATAGTAAGTTAAACGGTTATCTTAAAAGTTTAGGTTTTTAATATGGTAGCTGATGGTTATAAAAAAACTGAGATTGGGGTTATACCTGTTGAGTGGGATGTTGTAAAAGTTGGGGAAATACTAAATGTTCAAACTGGAAAAATGAATGCCCAAGACCAAGTAAATGATGGAATTTATCCTTTTTTTACTCGTTCTATTGATGTTCAAACTATTGATATTTATGCTTATGATACAGAAGCTTTATTCATAGCAGGAGAAGGAAACTTCAAGGTCAAGTATTATAATGGAAAGTTTAATTGTCATCAACGAACTTATATGCTTACTTCAAAAAATACTAATAATATGAAGTTTTTGCTAAATGCTATACAACCAAAAGTGAATAAATTAATTTCTACCTCTGTTGGTTCTACTGTTCAATCTTTAAGAAAACCAATAATTGAAGCTCTTAAAATCCCACTCCCACCACTAAAAGAACAAGAGAAAATAGCTGATATTTTATCAACTGCTGATGAGAAGATAGATGCTACCCAGGCACAAATCCAAAAAGCCGAAACTCTTAAAAAGGCTCTTCTACAAAAGCTACTAAGTGAGGGTATAGGACATAGTGAATTTAAGGATAGTGAGCTTGGGAAGATACCTGAGAGTTGGGAGGTTGTGAAAGTTGGAAAATATACAAAACTTATGGGAGGATATGCTTTTAAAAGTAGAGATGCGAAAGAATTTGGAACAAGATGGTTGAAAATCGCTAATGTAGGAATAAAAAAAATTAAATGGGAGCAAACTTCTTATTTAGAAGACACTTATCAAGAAGAATATAAAAAGTTTATGTTAAGGAAAAATGATATTGTATTGGCTATGACCAGACCTATTTTGAGTATGAAATTGAAAATCGCTAAAATTACTAATAATGACATTCCAGCCTTACTAAACCAAAGAGTAGGAAAGTTTATCTTTGATGATAATGTTAATAGTGAGTTTATGTTTCAATTATTTCAACATATAGATTTTGTTAAGTTATTAATGCTAAAAATTATGGGAACAGACCCACCAAATGTAAGTAGTGAGCAATTAGAAACTATTAAAATCCCACTCCCACCCCTCGAAGAACAAAAACAAATAGCCGAAATCTTATCAACTGCTGATGAAAAGTTAGAAGTCCTTTGTGCTAAAAAAGAGAAATATGAAACACTCAAAATTGGTCTGTTACAGAAGCTTTTGAGTGGAGAGATCAGAACTGTTTGACTTATGTATATAAAATAGTATATAATTAAAGATATAATTTTTCTAAAAGGATTTGACTATGCACTCACTAGCACAACTTCAAAAACAACAAGTAGGGCTTAGATTGCCCGTTTATCTCATAGAACAGATAGATGAGTTTACACAAGAGTATAACTTAAATAGAACAGATATTATTATAGAGTCTATAAAGTCGTATATTGAGAAACAAGAGGCAGAGGAATTTTATAGAAGTTTTGATGCTTCTTGTAAGGAACTAAGAGAAGTTTTAGATGACCCTAAAAAAGCTGAAGCATTACAAACAATAGAAGAGTTTCTTGATGAGCTTTAAAATTAAGCCGGTTGATGGTTTTAAAAGAGACTTTAAAAAATTAGCAAAAAAATATAAAAAGTTAGATGATGATGTTAAAAAAGTTGTCTTAGAGCTAAGGAACAATCCAAAAGTAGGTACTTATCTACAACATAATTGTTATAAAGTAAGAATGGCGAACTCTTCTACTTCAACAGGAAAAAGTGGAGGTTTTAGAGTTATCTACTATTTTATAGATGAACAAAATAACCTTTATCTTATGAATATCTACTCTAAAACAAAAAAAGAGAATATATCTGAACATGAACTGCTTGAACTTCTAAGAATAAACGGCTTAGATAAATGAGCGAATACCACCAATCAGAACTCCCAGCGATAGAGCTTTTCAAAAAGTTAAATTATGAATACTTTGATGCCAAAGGCGAAATGTATGAGGTTGTGCTTGAAGAGAGACTAACAACTTCACTCAAAAAAATAAACCCTTGGCTGGGTGTTAACAACCTTCAAAAAGTAGTTCGCAAACTCTTAGCTTCAAGCACGATGGGTAGCTCACTAATGGAGATAAACTCTGAAATCCATAAACTCATAACTCGTGCCGATGCTCTCTCACTTAAACCTACACCAGATGAACACCCAAAGGCTGTAAAGTTTATAGACTATGACAATCTTGATAACAATGAGTTTCTTGTAGTAAATCAGATGAAGTTTAAAGGCGAACGTGCTAACTCTATTCCTGATTTAGTAGTGTTTGTGAATGGACTTCCACTTGCTGTAATAGAAGCAAAAAACCAAAAGGTAGATATAAGTGATATTGCTGATTTAGAGTATTATCAATCTAACTCCCCAAAACTGTTTCACTACAATCAAATAATAGGTGCTATAAATCGTATAAGTGGTTTATATGGAACAATAGAAGCTTCAATGAAGTTCTACTCAAAATATAATGAGGTCGCATCTCCTGAGCTTATAGAACTTCTTGATAATGAACCAACACCACAAGATATTTTAATCTATAACCTATTTGAGAAGAGAAGATTTCTTGACATTGTTAAATACTTTGTAATTTTTGAAGTTGTTGAGGGTAGAACAATAAAAAAACTACCAAGATACCAACAACTAAGAGCTGTTAATAAAATAGTTGATAGACTTAAAAATGAAAATCGTGGTGGTGTTGTCTGGCATACACAGGGAAGTGGTAAATCTATAACTATGATTTATCTTGCTACAAAGCTCCGAGCTGCTACAAGTGGGTTTGACAATCCTACTATTTTGGTTTTAACCGATAGAACAGATTTAGACAACCAAATAAGAAGCACTTTTAACAGAGTGGGCTTTGCAAATGTGAATCAAGCAAACTCAATCTCACACTTAAAGAGACTGCTAAAAGATAGCTATGGTAAAACACTTACTTCAACGATACAGAAGTTTCAAGAGAGAGCAGAAGAGAAAAAAGAAGTTGAAGTATTAAGTGATAAAGAAAATGTATTTGTTTTAATAGATGAAGCCCACCGTTCGCAGTATGGACTAACAGCTTCGTATATGAGACAATCACTCCCAAATGCGAAGTTTATAGCCTTTACGGGAACACCGATAGACAAAGAGAACAAATCAACACTTCACGAGTTTTACGGTGGAGATTATATAGATAAATACACCATTAAACAATCAGTTGCCGATGGTAATACTCTACCAATATTTTATGAAACAGGACTAAGTAAGTTTTTTATAAACAAAGAAGAGCTTGATGCAGAGTTTAAAAAATTATTTGGTAATGAGAGTGCTAAAAAACAAGCAATACTAAAAACTAAGGCTTCACAACTTGATAAAAATGCTACCCTTAGAGTTGAAGAGATAGCAAAAAGCATTGTAGAACACTATAAGAATAAGAGCTATTTAGATGGCTTCAAAGCTATGGTAGTTTGTCATAACAGATACCAAGCAATAGCCTATAAAAAAGCATTTAACAAATTAGCAGAGCAAGGGGAAAATAGCTTCCAATCAAAAGTTATAATGAGTTTTAACACGAAAAAAGACCCACAAGAGTTTTATGATTTAGCAACACCAGAAGCAGATATAAAACAAGCGATAGAAGATTTCAAACTACCATTTGGAAATGAAAATGATAAAAGCCGTGCTGGAAGAAAACAATTTGATAATACTGCGTTTTTAATTGTAAGTGATATGCTACTAACGGGATATGATGCTCCAATACTTCAAACTCTTTATGTAGATAAGATACTTAAAGAGCATAATCTTCTTCAAGCCATAGCTCGTGTTAATAGAACAAGAAAGGGTAAAAATGCTGGATATGTAGTTGATTATGCTGGCATTACAAAACACCTTGTTGATGCCCTTGAAATATTTAGTGGAGATTTGAGAGTAAGTGATGTTATGGTAGATATAGAGAGTGAAAAAACTGTTCTTGAAAATAGACACACTAAGCTTGTTAATTACTTCAAAAGTGTTAAGAAAAACAGAGAAACACAGAGAGATGATTTTATACTTCAAGCCATAAATTATTTGAAGCCAGAAGATATAAAAGATAAGTTCAAAGAGCTGACAAGTGATTTTAACAAATCAATGGACATAGTGCTTCCCGACTCTTTTGCTTCTAAATATGATTATGATTTTAAGTTGTTTAATGAAATAAAAATGATGGTAAGAGACCCAAAAGAGAAAATCACCCGCGCGGATAGTAAGAAGCTTCAAATGATTTTAGATGAACACCTTAGAGCTAATGGGATTGAGTATTTACTTGAAGAGGCTATTGATATAACTGATTATAAGAAGTTTCAAGAAGCACTTGTCAGAGAGGGAAAACACAACCCACTGGATAAAGCAAAAGCAATCATAAAAGCTAATGAAGAAGAGAACCCAGAGTTGGCACTTGAACTCTCTGAACTACTGGAGAAAAGATTAATTGATGCTAAGATAGACCGAAAACAAGCTGTTATAGATCTGTTTAGCGATATGGAAACAATTATCAATCGCCACAAAAATAGATATAGCAGTGTTGGACTGAGTGATGTGAAGCATCTTGTAGTATATGATTTAGTAAAAGATTTATGTGATGAAGCAGATAAACTAACACTCGAAATATTTGATACATTAAAAGAAGAACTAAAAACTCCTGCTGTACTGACTCAAAGTGATGCTCAAAAAGAGATGAGAAACTCTATTAAGCCACTGCTTGCTAAATATGGGGTAGATAAAAAAATGTCAAAAACAATAATTGCTAAGTTGGTAGAAACATTTGTATAGTGTAGAGTATGGCACTAAAAGTATTACATTTGATATAGAGCGCAAAGCAAATCTCAAAAATACCTATATCAATGTTGATACTAATGGGGTGCTTGTAAAAACAAATGATACCACCACCATAGAGCAAATTAACGAGATGGTTCGTAATAAATCAGCTTGGATAAGTAAGAAGCTTGAACTATTCAAAGCTATAGCAATCAATAAAGACATTAGCACTGGTTCAAGACTTTATTATATGGGCAAGAGTTATTATGTTGAAATGATTGAAGATGAAACTGCTGAAATAATTATAATTAACTTCACTCACTCAAAATTTCATATAACTACACCACAAAAATATAGTGATGTTGAACTCAACAATGCCATTGAATACTTCTACAAGCAAAAAGCAATAGAAAAAATAATACCACTAACTAAAAAGTGGGCTCAGAAAATGGAAGTATTTCCAGAACACATAAGTTTTAGATACTCAAAAAACAGATGGGGAAGTTGTAGCTCAACTAATCGTATATCATTTAACTACCACCTTGTAAAACTATCTTCTTCATTAATAGAGTATGTTGTGATACACGAATTAGCTCATATAACTTTTGAAAATCACTCTAAGGAGTTCTGGAAGTTGGTTTATAAACATCTTGCCGATTATAAAGTAAGAGAAGAAAAGATAAGAGTGTTTGAGAAGTTGATTTAATTAATGTAATAAATACCCTGTTCTAGGGTGTTCTAGAGATATTTTAAGTGTAGATTTATATACAAGAATTATACTATAATTCTTCCTATGATTTATATAGTTTTTATGATTTTTACACTCTTAGTTTTGATTTTTGTTTTTTATCAGTGGCAGTATTTTATGATTTTTTCTCCTCTGTATTATAGAGAGGAGCCTCTATGTGAAGCATGCAGACTTTTGAGTATTACAACAGAGGATGGCGTGGAGCTTGAAGGGGTCGTCTATGAACCCCAAAATTATAAAAACAGACTGCTTGTTTTTGTCGGCAGAAGCCATGATGCTGTAGGGCTTATCAACCGATTTGCAAATCTCTATCCACATACGCAGATAATTACATTTAATTACCGCGCTTATGGTAAAAGCGGCGGTGTGGCAAGTGAGAAGAATTTCTTACAAGACGGTCTGAAAATTGCACAGCTTGTCAAAAAGAATTATGGAGATTTTTATCTGCTTGGGTTTTCTATAGGTTCGAGTGTTGCAGCTTATGTGGCATCTAAAGTGAATGTGAAAGGGCTGTTTTTAGTCGGAGCTTTTGACTCCATTGCATCTGTAGCTACAAAAAAATTTGGCATAAATCTCTCAGCTATGCTAAGATACAAGTTTAATACAAAAAAGTTTATGCAAAATGTAGATGCACCGACCTATCTGTTTGTCAGCAAAGATGATGAACTGACATATATAGAAAATGCCCGTGTGCTGAAAAATAGTATTAAAAATCTTGTTCATTACATTGAGTTTGATGCTTTAGCACATAAAGACCTTCTGTGGGATGAGAGAACAGTGGCAAAAATAAAGGAAGTGATAGAGTGATGGACTTAGGATTTTTACTGAAAAAGTTTATATCGTTTTTTATTGAACCGGTTGGTTTGGTTTTAACACTCTTAGTATTTGGCATCTACTATTTTTATGTAAAAAATGAAAACAGAGCTGAGAAGTTTTTTCTCTCGTCCTTTTTACTGCTTTTTCTTTTTGCGTATCCTCCTTTTGCAAACTATCTGGTGTCTGGATTGGAAGATCAATATACAAAGTATGATTATAAACAAGATGTCGCATACATTCATGTTTTAGGTAACAGCCATGATACCGATGCAGCACAGCCTATCTCTTCACAAATCAGTGATGCAGGTGTCAAAAGGGTCATAGAAGGCATCATAATCCATAATCATACGCCAAACTCTAAAATAATTTTTACAGGCTATGAAGGAAAGACAGATCTCAGCAATGCACAGATGAATGCATCTTTGGCTCAAGAGTTAAATGTCTCACGCAGTGACATTCTCATCAATCCACTGCCTAAAGATACAAAAGAGGAAGCTCTTTTTACAAAAACAGTAGTGGGTAAAGCACCTTTTGTTCTTGTAACTTCAGCTTCACATATGCCGCGTGCGATGATGCTCTTTAAATCTCTCGGAATGCACCCCATAGCCGCACCGACAAACTTTTACAAAACTGCTTTTAGAGGGTATCTGCGTGCACCTGATGCACATGCTCTGTATATCTCTACCCTTGCAATTCATGAATATCTTGGAATTGCCTGGGCGAAGTTAAAGTCTCTTGTTTAAAGAAGCTTTTTCATCAGTTCGATGTGATAGCTCTCTTGATAATTGATAAAGTCAAAGAACTTGGAGAGTTTTTCATCTTTTATGGAGTCACTCAGCTCTTTACACATCTCTTTTGCCGCCTCTTCTTCATTAATACCATCTTTTATAAACTGGTCTAAATCTTTGACAACATAGGTCATTTCATGCAGCTCACGCGGTAGTGCTAAGATGCCAAGACGAGCCATCATATTTCCAAAAGATTTGAGGTGAAAATGCGACTCATCTACTAAGTCCTGAAAAACATTAAAATGCAAAATATTTTTTGTGCGCGGTTGCATGTAGGCATAGACTAAAATGAGTTCATACTCTTTGTAAGATTCGGCAAAGAGAAAAAGTGTCAATGCATCAATTTGTGTTTGGTCCAGATCTTCCCACTTGCGCGCCATATTAAAAGCGGTTACCTCTGCATCATTGTTCTTGTCGGCTAAAAGTTCAGAGATATATTGTAAAAGATAGCTGTCATCTGCTTTTATTCTCTCGCCCAAGATTGTTTGAGGGTAATGCTCTTGTATAGCATTGACTTCATCTGCTAAAGCTTGGAGTATTGCAAAATTACTCTCACGTTTAAGCAGAACCATATCTCTGTCATAGTTGTAAGTTTCTGCATTCTCAAGTATCTCATTTCCAAGCCATTTCATATGGCGAAAAGCAATTTGTGAAAAGTCATACAAACGTGATTTTATCGCTTCATCATTAATCGCAAAAGATGCGAAAAGAGTGCTGAGCCACAGTTCATGCTTTTTTTGATATGTTTTATTGAACATTTTTTTCTCCTTCTTCTTGGGGAACTTCGCAGCTCTCTTTCATTTTTAAAACATGTAACTCTTCATCTTCATCCTGTTCTTTGTTCTCTCTGTTTTTGAGTGAAGCGACAAAAGCAGTAAAGACAATATCAGCACAGACCTGTTGCTGCGCAGAGAGTTTTCCGAGTTTGTCGTGCATCTTTTGTACTGCTTTTTGTGCGTAATCCGTATCATTTCCCAGTATCATCTCTGTAAACATAGAACCAATGACGACTGTGTCTTGACAGCCGTTTGTGGCGAACTTTACATCTTTGATGATGTCACCATCGAGATTTGTGTAAAAGATAACATACTCTTTCGTTTTTTCATCGAGTGCCACTCCAACACCATCAGCATCATCGAGTTTTCCGTAATTTTTTGGATACATCAGATGCTCAAGTGCTTCAGGGCTCATCCCTTCAGGCATTTTTACATTTTCAAACATAGTAATCCTTTGTGTTCAGTATTTTATTTTTGCAAGATAAAGCCCATTTGGCGGAGCTAAATCTACTTTATGATTTTTATCTGTTAATTTTTCTTTGAGCTCTTTTTCATTGAGTTGCAGCAGTGCTCCAACCATCATACGAATCTGACTTCTTAAAAAGCCGTTTGCCTCAAAGTTTAGTATTATATACCCTTTGTGCTTATATGCAAATGCTTTGTAGATAATTCTAATGGTACTTTTTTCATCACTGCCATTTTTTTTAAAGTGTTTGAAATCATGCTTACCAACAAAAAGCTGTATTTTTCGATTTAAATTTTGCATATTGACTTCTTGGGTAATCGATGTTACAAAATCAGCTTCAAAAGGCGTGAGCATACCCTCTTTTATGATGTAACGGTAGACTCTTGTTTTTGCACTGTATCTTGCATGAAAATCATCAGAAACATAGGTGACTTTTTTTACTCGGATGGAAGAGGGGAGCATAAGATTGAGTACACGTTTGAGTTTTTTTATGTCACTCCAGTAAGGCGGCAGGTCAAAATGACATACCTGTCCTGTTGCATGCACACCTTTGTCGGTTCTGCCGCTTGGCATGACTCTTTGTTGTATGCCAAGTTCTAAGAGTACCTTTTCAAAGAGTCCAAAAATAGTATTTTGAAACTCTTTTTGAATCTGTGAACCGAGATAGTGGGTGCCATTGTAAGAGAGGGTAACTGCTACTCGCATTAGAACTTTCTGACAATGGTTTTTCTGTAAAACAGATAACTCGCAGCAATCCAAAAAAGAGCAATCACAGGGATAGTGTAAAATCCAAGATACTTTTCAGCTGTTAAAAGACCGGCATAGTAAAAGAGTATGGTTAAAAACAAAAAGAGATATATTTTTGATTTTTGATGGCGCACCTGCACAATTCCAAAACTCACTACTAAAAAGAGAGTGACTATAGGAAAAATACTCATGAGAGTATTTCGAATCAAAAGGTGTTTTTTTCTTCCGTAACCCTCTTTTGAGAGCCAATACGCAAGCGGTTTTTTGTAATGCATCAAATCTGTTTTCATGGTGTCATTTATGAGCATAGTTTTGAAGTTCACCTGAGAAAATTTTTCTGTAGAGTAGCTGTAGCCTTCACCGTTTGTCAGTTTCAAACGTAAAATACCTGCATCGTTAATAACTTCTGCTTTTTTTGCAGCGATGAGAATCTCCTCTTTTTGTTTTTTATTAAACAAAAAGACCTTCTCAAATGTACCATCTTCATTCTTTTTGCCGAGGTACAAGAGCCAGTCTCCAAAACTGTTACCAAACTCACTTGCAGAGAGGTTGAACTTTGCTTCACTCTTCTTGTAGGATATAAAATTTTTCGAAAGCACCGTTGTGTGTGGGGCAATGACTAGAAAATTAAAGAGCAGAACGAAAGCAAGCAGTACCGAAGGCCAAAAAAATGTTCGAACAATAAAAGCCGGTTTGATGCCCAGTGCAAAGAGAACGATGACCTCGTTGTCATTGGAGAGTTTAAAAAGTGAAAGTGTCGCGGCTACGAAAAAGGTAATAGGCAGGGTATAAAAAAGTATCTGCGGCAGGATAAAAATGTAAAGCTTTGTCATCTCCCAGATAGTCAGCTGTATAATCGCGGTATAGGCTGCAAGTTTGATAAGAAAAATCACAGATGCAATGGAGAACAGCGGTAAAAATATAGATATAAAAAGGGAAGAAAAATTGTTGAGTATATACTTTCTAAGTCTTTTCATTAATAGCTAGCCTTGATGTAGTCCATAATCTGAGAATCATAGAGAAAAACGATGAAAGTAGCCAAGGCTAAAAAAGGGACAAAAGGAACACGCTGCTCCTCGGCAGAACAGCCGAGTAAAAGCAGCATAACAGGCAGAGCTAAAAGAGCTGATAAAAAAATGGCAACAAGTCCGAGCTGGACACCAAGAAGTGCTCCCATCGTTGCGGCTACCATGATGTCACCTTCTCCCATCGCTTCGATGAAGGGTGTTCTGTCATAGTGTTTGTTCCAGGAAGTCTTTGTTTTTATACCTGCTCTGTAGATAGATGAAGTGAGATAATAAGAGAGCGCAAAGCGAAGGAGTGTGAATCCACCGGCAAAAAGGAGTGCATTTTGAAAATTTGTCATCACGCCGCTCACATTCCAAGCTCCAAAAACGGCAAAGAATATAGCCAGAAGATTGAGCGAATCAGGAATCATCTTGTATTTGAAATCAATGACAGAGAGGGCTAAAAGCATCAAAAAACTCATAGCTATAAAAAAAGATGCAAAAGAGAGACTAAATTTTGCAGCGATGGCAAGGAAAATGAGTCCCGAAATAAGCTCAACGAGAGGATACTGCACAGAAATGGGTGATTTACAGTAGGCGCATTTGCCTCGAAGAAATATCCAAGAGAGCAGGGGAATGTTGTGCCATGGCTTGAGCTTTGCTCCGCAGCTGACACAGTGAGAGCCTCCAAAAACGATGCTCTCCTCATTTGGTATGCGGATGATGACAACATTTAAAAATGAACCTATGAGAAGACCTAAAACAAAAGCTACCGCTAAATCATATTCCATTATTTTAAACCTCCAAATCTACGTTCGACTTTTTTAAATTTTTTGACTATTTTTTCCAATTCTTTGACAGAAAAATCAGGCCACAAAGTATCTACAAAGAAAAGTTCCGCATAGGCTGCCTGCCAGAGTAGAAAATTTGAGAGCCGTTTGTCTCCTCCTGTGCGGATAAGTAAATCGACATTATGTTTACAGTCAAGTGCATTACTGAGCATCTGAACGGTAATGTCAGCTTCTGAATTTTTCAGAGAGTTCACGGCACGGATAATCTCATCTTGTGCACCGTAGTTGAGGGCTAAAGACTGTACAAGACCATCACAGTGCGCTGTTTTTTGCTCTACCGTTTTTATGGTCTTTTGCAGAGACTTTGAAAAGGCACGAATATCACCGATAGGCTCAAAGCGTACATTGTTTTGCAGGTAAACTTCCAGCTCATTTTTGAGGTAGTTATCAAGCAGTTTCATGAGAAACTCTACTTCAAGACGGGGACGTTTCCAGTTTTCTGTAGAAAAGGCATAGAGCGTGAGGCGTTCAATCTCTTCATTGTGTGAGCAGTATGTTGTAATCTCTTTGACGATTTTGGCTCCGGCTTCATGGCCTTTGACCCGTTTTTTGTTTTGCAGCTCTGCCCAGCGGCCGTTTCCATCCATAATGATTGCTATATGTTTTACCGGATTCATCTACTACTCTTGAAGTTCTTTTGCATTTGCAACGATTTCAAATGAAACACTCAGTTTGTCCTGTTTTGGCAGAGTGATGACTTCATTTTTTGTGATGAACTCTATGGCATTTGTGTCGCTGCCAAAACTTGAGGAATCTTCTAAAATATTGAGACATACTGCGTCAAGATTTTTCTCTTTAAGCATTGTACCTGCATTGTCAATGGCAGAGAGGGCATCCATCTCTGCTTTAAAACCGACGACAGTGATGCCTTCTTTGTCAATGCTGCTGAGAATATCTACATTCTTTTTCAAAGCAAGAGACCAACTCTCGCCTAAAACTTCTTTTTTAAGTTTGCCGTCTTGCGTAAATTCTGGAATATAGTCACTCACAGCTGCTGCCATAAAGAGGTAAGGCCTTTTCTCTATAAGATGAATGTGCTCATCTCTGACAAGTGTCGGTTTTGAGAGTTTTGGTTTTTTTGCAATGCGGATAGAATCTATGAGATACTCTAACATTTCAGCAGAACTTTCAACGTCAATCTTATGCATATTAAGAGGGAGCTCGTTGTCAAAACGTGTGGCGATAAGATTGACATCGGCACCTTTGAGATAGAGGGCAGTGGCAAGTGCTGAAGCCATTTTTCCACTTGAAAAATTGGAGAGATAACGTACATCATCAATCTTCTCTATCGTTCCGCCGCCGGTGACAATAACCCGTCTGTCTGCCCAAAATTCATCTTTAAGCAGTTCACGGGCACTCTGAAAAAAGATATCTTGCGGTTCAGCCATCGCACCGTCACCTACTGTTTTACATGCTAGCTCTTTTGTCTGTGTCTCTAAAATTGTATAGTTTGCGATGCCGAGCATTTTGAAGTTTGCCTGCGTGATAGGGTTTTGCAGCATGTTAGTATTTGCCGATGGCACGAGAATTTTCATACCTGAAAAAGCAAGGGCGCATTGCAAAAGCATATTATCCGCAATGGCATTGGCAAGTTTTGCTACGGTATTTGCCGTTGCAGGAGCTATGACCATAAGGTCTGCCCACTGTGTGATTTTGATATGATTAAAATCACTCGACCAATCTTCGTTACTGTCATCAAGTACTTTGTTGTTTGAGAGCGTCTCAAAGGTCAACGGTGCGATGAATTTTTTGGCACTTGCACTCATCACAACACGTACCTCTGCACCTGCTTTGACAAAAAGTCTGACAAGTTCAAGTGACTTGTATACAGCGATGGAACCTGTTACGGCTAAAAGAATTTTTTTGTTTTGTAATAAATTATCTGCAATCTTCATAAAAAACTTTCTATTTTTCTTGTATTTTACCTAAAAAATCTTAGAAAAAGAGTGTATACTTAGTTTAACTGGCTTAAGAGCAGCAAGAACAAACTCAAAAGAGGGCAGAGGAGAAAAAAATGAGTAAAAAAGATGAATTTTTAAAGATGATGGATTTCAGGCATGCCTGTAAGATTTTTGATGAAAATCAAAAGATTAGTGATGAAGATATGCACTATGTTTTAGAAGTCGGGCGTAAATCTCCAAGCTCTTTTGGTATGGAGGCGTGGAAGTTTTTAGTCATTACAAACGAGGCACTGAAAGAAAAATTACGACCGTTTTGCTGGAATCAGCCACAAATTACAACTTGCTCACATTTGGTCGTTGTTTTAGCAGGTATTGAATCTTTAAAAGTAGAGAGTGGAGTAGTGAAAAAACAGTTTATGCGTAGAGAGATGCCGGAAGAAACAGTAAATGCGTATTTAGAGCTTTATGCTTCACATCTTAGTAATGTTTTAAATGATGATGATAAAATATACCAATGGAGTGCAAGACAGACATACATAGCAGCTGCAAATATGATGAGTGCTGCTGCATTTATTGGAGTTGATTCTTGTCCTATTGAAGGTTTTGAAAAAGAGAATGTTGAGAAAGTTTTGGAACTTGACACAAGTAAATTTCAAGTAGCACTTATGCTGCCTTTTGGCTATAGACTCAATGATCAACCAAAGCAGTTACGCTCTGACTTTGCAAGTGTGGTAGAGTTTATAAAATAAATTTTATGGTAGAAAAGGATAGAAAAGTATCATTGTCAATGATAGCTTATGGATGCGCAGACTCTTGAAAAACTGCTTTATATCTTTGCAGTTTTTCTTCAAATTTCATACTTGCGTGAGCAGGAGAGCTTGAGGGAAGAACTACTTTCCTTATTGGAAAATTTTTATACTTTTTATTGAAGATTTCTTCTGCCTTTTTTCCTGTAAATGCTATGAGTTCTATAGATGGGTATTTTTCTAAAAGTGCCTCAAAATCATTCACTTCAATATTTTTCAGATTTGTATCACTTGAATTACCTTTGTCTCGCTGGAGACTTTTGGCACTGTCAAAAAGTGCAATGTGATGTTTTTTACAAAGAGTGATTTTCTGCTCTTTTGTCTCTGCTTTTTCATGAAATATTTGTGCCAAGATTGGCCAGAACTGGTTGCGGGGATGGGCGTAGTAAAATCCCTTTTCAAGGGATTTTATACTTGGGAAAGAGCCTAAAATCAAAACCTTTGAATCATCAAAGATAAGTGGTTCAAAAGTGTGATGTTCTAACAAAATAGCTATCTTTTTCCGAAAAATTTATAGTAAAAATCTTTTATAAGACGCATTTTTGTTCTACTCAGTACAAGATTTCCGCTCTCTACAGTCCCGCTTGTTACAGTCGTGCCTGCTGCTATCATAACATCATCTTTGATGGTGAGGGGTGCGACAAGCTGAGAGTCACTTCCTATAAAGACATTTTTTCCGATGATTGTTCTGTATTTGTTTACGCCGTCGTAGTTGCATGTAATCGTGCCTGCTCCGATGTTCGTTCCTGCATCAATCTCTGCATCACCAAGATAGCTCAAATGTCCGGCTTTTACACCGTTGAGTGTTGCTTTTTTTGTCTCAACAAAGTTTCCGATGTGGGTATCTGTGAGTTGCGTGAGTGGGCGTAGATGTGCCATAGGACCACAATCAGAGTTTTGCATAGTGCTCTGCTCTACAACACTGCCGGCTTTGATGTGGGAGTCGATGATTCTGCTCTCTCCTGTGATGCGACAGTTGTTTTCAAGGCTGCATTCTCCTTCAAAGAGTACACCTTCTTCGATGTAGATAGTATCTGGTAACTGCATAGTGACACCGTTTTGCATCCATCTGTCTTTAATGCGGTTTTGCATAATGACCTCTGCTTGGGCAAGATCTTTTTTGGAATTGACACCCTTGAAGTGTTCTTCATCGACAAATAGTGGCACAATACTGCTCTCATCCTCTTTTGCCATGGCAATGATGTCTGTGAGATAGTACTCTTTTTGTGCATTGTCATTTTCCAAATCAGGAATATAACGCTCTAATATCACTTTTGAAAAGGCATAAATACCGGCATTGACTGTTGTGACATTGAGCTCTGCATCAGAGGCATCTTTTTGTTCTACAACATACTCTACCTCTCTATTTCTGATGATGACACGACCGTAGCCACTTGGGTCTTTGAGATCAAAAACACTCATAATGATGTCCGCTTCCATCGTTAAAAATCCCTGTAGTGCTTCAGCGGTTATGAGCGGCATATCTCCATTAAGGACCAGCACTTTGTCATGTTTTGGTGCGATGTCCATAACCGCACCACCCGTTCCAGGATAATTCTCTGTATCTTGTTCAATGAAGTTGATATCATCAAAATATTGCCCCATAGTTGCAATAACTGCTTCTTTTTGGTGTGCTACTACGACTGTAATGTCATCTGAGAGTTTTTTTGACTCTTTGATGATGTGATAAAGCATTGGTTTTCCACTGATGGAGTGCAGAACCTTTGCCTTGTTTGATTTCATACGGCTGCCTTTTCCGGCTGCTAAGATAATAATACTGATATTTTGACTGTTCATTGAGACTCTTTTATATAAGTTATGATGCAATTCTATCATTTTTTCTTTTACTTATTATTCATTTTAAGAGTGTATAATTGCAAAATTTTATAAAAAGAGAACATTTCCTTGAAATCCTTGAACAAAATCACGCAGACACAACTTATTTTACTGACAAGTCTATTTTTAGTAGCCTTTGATAACTATGCTTTTTTTACAAACCTGACAAAAGTCTACCCTTTGAGTGACAATTTTGGTTTTGTTATCTCAACAGCTTTTGTAAATTTCTTCTTTACAGTTTTGCTGCTCAGTCTTGTGAGTATGCGATGGACGATTAAACCAATAATCATTCTTGTCCTTATCATCTCTTCTCTTACAAACTATTTTATGAACTCGTACCATGTTATTATTGATGCGAGTATGATTCGTAATATGATGCAGACAAATATTCATGAGTCGATGGATCTGCTTACTTTTAAAGAGGTGCTCTATTTTGTTTTTCTTGGGCTGTTACCTTCCTTATATGTTTATAAAGTGAAAATTGAGAAAAGAGGTTTCAAGACCGAACTTCTGTCTCGCTTAAAGCTTTTTGTAGCAGCTGTTGTTGTCATTGCGCTCTCTATTTTCCTCTTTAGTAAGTACTATACCTCTTTTGCACGTGAGCACAAGCCGCTTCGTTTCACGGTAAACCCAACCTATTGGATATATTCAACCGGAAAATACATTCATAAAACATTCAACAGCGGTCCCATTATTGTAAAGCCAATCGGTGAAGATGCCAAAATAGTGAAAAAAGCGGATGATAATCGCTCAAAACTTGTCATTATGGTTGTTGGAGAAGCTGCCCGTGCAGATCACTTTTCACTCAATGGCTATGATCGAGATACAAATCCACTGCTGGCAAACGATAATATTATTGATTTTACTAACATGAGTTCTTGCGGAACATCGACTGCTGAATCTGTTCCATGTATGTTCTCTATGTATGACAGAGGGGATTACAACTATAAAAAAGGAATCACTACTGAAAATGTATTAGATGTGCTTAAGCATACAAAAGATGTAGCAATTTTATGGAGAGATAACAATTCTGACTCCAAAGGTGTCGCACTTCGGGTTCCATATCAAGATTATAAAATACCAAAAAACAATACAGTATGTGAAAATGGCGAATGTAGAGATATTGGAATGCTTGTAGGGCTTGACAAGTTTATAGCAAAAAACAAGGGTAAAGATATACTCATTGTATTGCATCAGATGGGAAATCACGGTCCGGCATATTTTAAACGCTATCCAAAAGCATTTGAAAAGTTTACGCCGACATGTAAGACAAATCAGCTCGAAGATTGCACGCAGCAGGAGATTACCAATGCCTATGACAATGCGATTTTATATACAGACTATTTTCTTGATAATGTCATTAAATTTTTGAAAAAATATGATGACAGATATGACACAGCTATGATATATATGGCTGATCATGGAGAGAGTCTGGGTGAGGGCGGTGTCTATCTGCATGGACTTCCTTATTTTATGGCTCCAAGTGCGCAGACACACATAGGTGCTTTAATGTGGTTTGGCAAGCATATGAGTAAAGAGATAAATGTAGCTGCTCTGCGTGAGCGAAGCCATAAAGCATATTCACAAGATAATCTGTTTCATACACTGTTGGGTATTTTTAATGTAAAAACAAAAGTATATGACAAAGATATGGATATGCTCAAACAATGACACTGAACCGCCAGATACTCCTGACAGCCTTACTACTTGTTAGTATCATACTTTTTTTCGGTATGACAGACTTTGACCTAAGCATACAGGATCTGTTTTACAATTTTGACACACACAAATGGATACTTGACTGGAGTCAACAACCTTATAAATTTATTTTTTATGACGGTATCAAAAAATTACTAATTATTATCGCTGTGTTGTTTCTTCTTTCACTTCTATTTTTCTGGAAAAAACCGCTGATTCAGGAGTATAAAAGAGGTATTATTATTATTGTACTTTCGGCTATATTTGTCCCTTTAATAGCCAGTGGACTTAAAAAAGAGACAAATATGCCTTGTCCCAAAGATGAAATTCATTATGGTGGTGTCTACCCAAGAACTGCTGTATGGCAGGAGTATCCAGAAGAATTTACACTGACACACAAAAGAAGCAAATGTTGGCCTGCAGGTCACGCAAGCGGCGGTTTTGCACTTTTAAGTCTTTTTTTCCTCTTTAAAAAAAGAAGAAATAAGATCATTGGATTAACAATCGGTTTTGTAACAGGTTGGAGTATGGGTCTGTACAAGATGATTATTGGGGACCATTTTTTCTCACATACAATTATCACTATGGTGCTTTCGTGGCTTATTATTTTACTTCTTGCAAAGCTTGTGAGTGCATTCCAACTTCCAAAATTACAAAAAAAATAATTTATTTCCCTAGACATAATAATTTTTGTGGTATTATAATGTGATTATAATTTTTGACAAGGTAATTAAATGGATTTAGGTACGGTCATTGGTATTGTTTTGATTATGGCGCTTCTTTTGGGTGCTATGGTTATGGGTGTTGGTATCGGTGCATATATCGATATTCCGTCTGTACTTATTGTTATTGGTGGTAGTATTGGTGCCTTAATGATTTCATTTAAACCTGCGCAGATGAAACAGTTTACGAAAATTTTCATGAAGGCTATCAAGCCGGGTGAAGAAAATACAAGTGAATTGATAAAAAAGCTCGTTGAATTTGCAACTAAAGCAAGAAAAGATGGTATTCTTGCCTTAGAGAGTGACGTAAACAGTGAAGAGAACGAATTTTTGAAAAAAGGGCTCTCTATGGCGATTGATGGCAGTGAACCAGATACTATCAGAGATCTTTTAGAGATTGAGATGGATCAAACGAGTACACGTCATAAGGTACACGGTTCCATCTTTAGTCAATGGGCAGGGCTTGCCGGGGCTATGGGTATGATTGGTACGCTTATTGGACTTGTTGCAATGCTTTTGAATATGGCAGACCCTTCAGCCATCGGTCCATCGATGGCAGTTGCCCTGCTTACTACAATGTATGGTGCTATGATTGGTAATATCTTCGGTGCACCAATTGCAAATATTTTAAATGTGCGAAATGATGAAGAGACAATGGTAAAGCAGATGATAGTTGAAGGAATTATGTCTATCCAATCAGGAGATGCTCCTCGTGTCCTTGAAGCCAAACTGCTTGCGTATTTGGCTCCAGCAGATCGTGTGAGCCAGTTTGACTAATGGCTAAGCAAAAGTGTCCTGAATGTGAAGAGTGTCTTCCTGCGTGGCTAGCTGCGTTTGGAGACTTGATGTCTCTTCTGCTCTGTTTTTTCGTTTTACTCCTCTCTATGTCAAGTATGGATGCAAAAAAAGTTTCCGAAGCTATCGGTTCGCTTTCGGGTGCTATGAGTGTACTTGAGGGTGGGACAAAAACAGAAATTTCCTCAAAAAGAATGCTAGAATCTACACCAATAGAATCACAAGATGAAACAAGTGATGCTGTAAATAGAATGCAGCAGGCGGCATCTGATGCAAATGAGATGATGGAAAAGGCACAGGGACCGGAAGTGACTGTTGATGAAGCTGAAAGTGGCTTTGTTATCAAACTGCCGGCTGCACTGCTATTTAAGCCTGGCAGTGCGACTATTGAAAATCAGGATGCACTGCTGTTTTTAAAGAGAGTTGCACTTATCGTTGGTCAATTACCAAATGATATGCAGGTGAGTGTACAGGGACATACTGATGACAGAGGACCTGGACCATCATCACCTTTTAAAGATAACTGGGATCTCTCTGCTGCACGTGCTATTGCTGTTTTGCATGAATTGATTTTAGATGGTGTAAATCCGGCTCGTATGTCAGCAGCAGGATTTGCACAGTATCAACCTATTGCAACAAATGCAACAGCAATAGGAAGAGAAAAGAATCGTCGTGTAGAACTGCATTTCTTCGGTAAAAAGAGCGAAGAGAACAATAAACAGACAGCTTCGGTTTTAGATAAGGTGAAAAAGTAGAAAATGATTAGAATCATTATAGCTTTTTTAGCACTTGGTTTTGTCGCTTTCGGTGCTGATACCGTAACTATTCCAACAGTAAACTTGAGTCTTTCTGCTCCTGATTCTGCGAAACAGTTGGTTTCATCTCTGAATGTACTTGTTGTTCTAACTCTCCTTGTTCTTGCTCCTGCTATGGTTTTAGTAATGACAACATTTACCCGTTTTGTCATCGTTTTTGGTTTTTTACGTCAAGCACTCGGAACGCAGCAGGTCCCTCCGACACAACTGCTTGTGATGCTTGCTATGATACTTACATTTTTTGTTATGGAACCCATAGGGACAAAGGCGTACGAGCAGGGTATAAAACCCTATGTTGCTGAGAAAATAGGCTATGAAGAGGCTTTTACAAGGACAGCGCTACCGTTTAAAAACTTTATGATTCGTAATACGCGTGAAAAAGATTTAGCACTTTTTTTACGCATCAGAAAAATGGAAAATCCAAAAACTGTTGCTGATGTACCTCTCTCTATTGTTGTTCCTGCTTTCATTATCAGTGAAATGAAAACTGCTTTTGAGATAGGTTTTTTACTCTTTTTACCATTTTTGGTCATTGATATGGTTGTTGCATCTATTTTGATGTCTATGGGTATGATGATGCTCCCGCCTGTTATGATATCTCTACCGTTTAAGATACTCGTTTTTGTACTCATAGATGGCTGGAATCTTCTTATCGGCAATTTGATTGCCTCTGTAAAATAAGTGTAGGATGTAGGTTTGAATTGTAAATATTTTGGAGAGTGTGGTGCTTGTAGAGTTTATGAAAATGGCTATGAAGGGCAGTTAGAACAGAAATTAATGCTCAATAAAGAGCGTTTTGCATCGTATTATGACGGTGATATTGAAATTTTCAGATCCCCTGATGAACACTACCGGGCAAGAAGCGAGTTTAAAATCTGGCACGTAGAAGATGCAATTCACTATGCTATGAATCATATTGAGCAAAAAGGTGTTGTTTTAATAGACGAATGCCCACAGGTCAATGAATACATCACTGCTTTAATGCCCAAACTTTTAGATGCAATAAAAAAAGAAGATATCGGCTTTAAACTTTTTGGTGCAGATTTTTTAAGTTCTAGCAGTGGGGAGATAGTTATCTCTCTGCTTTATCATAAGAGACTCGACACTGCCTGGGAAGAAAAAGCAAAGCGAATTGCTAAGAGACTTGGTATCTATATCATCGGTCGTTCACGCAAGCAAAAAGTTGTTATTGGACAGGATTATATTACAGAATCTTTGATGATACAAAACAGAGAGTACAAATTTAACTACATAGAAAACAGTTTCACGCAGCCAAATCCCCGTGTAAATGAGCAGATGATTGCATGGGCAATGGGTGCTTTTGCAAATCAGCAAGGCGATTTACTAGAGCTCTATTGTGGAGCCGGTAACTTTACCATTCCTTTTGCTACACTTTTTGAGAAAGTGTTAGCAACTGAAATTTCGAAATCTTCTATCAATGCCGCAAAAACGAATATGCTTTTAAACAGTGTAGAAAATATTGAATTTATTCGTATGAGTGTTGAAGAGTTTACTCAAGCGCTTGAAGGGGTACGTGAATTTCGGAGAATGAAGCATATTGATATGAGTGCTTACAACATAAACGCTATTTTTGTGGATCCTCCACGCAGTGGCATGGATGAACTTTCATGTAAATTCAGTGTACAATATGATACTATTGTCTATATCTCATGTAATCCTGAAACACTCTATCGTGACTTAGAGATACTCTCAAAAACGCATGAAGTTGTTGATATGGCACTTTTTGATCAGTTCCCTTATACGCATCATGTTGAAATGGGTGTCAAACTTATAAGAAAAGGTTTGTAATGAAGCGCTATTTATTTGCACTTTTGTTTTTGATGTTTGCTATAGAACTCTGTGCAAGTGAAGAGATGCAGCGCATTGACTCTATTGTCAATGATATTACAATGCTTCGAAAAAGTTATGAAGAGAAACTTCTGTATGAAAAAGAGAAAAACATTATTTTAGAGCAAGAAAAGAGAACTTCTCAAAGAAAAATACAAAATTTGGAAAATGAAATAGAAAAACTGCAAACTCTTTTGAAAAATAGAGAAAAACAAGTAAAAAAAGAGATTGTAGTGAAAGAAAAAATTAAAAAGATAGTGCTGCAGAGTGCTTGTCAAGATGAAAACCCCTTTCCAAAGTTGAAACTCAAAAAGCTTGAGAAACAGAGTAAGTTACACTATTTCAAAGCAAGTGCATTTCGTTTAAAGGAGTCTGCAAATATCTATGCGGGAATGAATACGATGAAAGTGCTGCAAAAATGGGAGAAACATACCTCTTTCACCTCTAATATAAAAAGTGAAAAACGCATCAAAATTACAGGTTATTTTGTCAATAAAAAATGGACAAAAGCGACGCATGAGATGTGGGTTGATCTTACTGATGTTGAGCAAAAATAAAGTTCTGATATAATACACGCATGAAAAAAATATTGATAATCAGTGATGGTGCAATCGGTGAACACTTTATTCAAAGGGTGACTGAGACATACACAAGTGAAAATATCTACTATGTCGTGCAGTTAAAAGCTAAAGAGTTCCCTGATGCCAATCCGGCCCGATTCAAGTTTTATGAATTTGATCCTACCAGCTTTTCAAAACTTGCAAATCTGCTTAAGATGGAGTTTATTCAGGTCATTATTGCAATGGATAATCAGTCGGATGTTGAAAATACGATTAAAAATATTAGAGTTATTAAAAAACAGCTTCGTGTCATAGTACTTAATCAATGGAATATGCAAAATGAAGATGCAAATGTTGTTCTAGTCGGTGCCAATGAGATTTTAGCATCACGAATGCTTGATTATCTTCCAAATGTTCCCGTTATCGCTCAAAATGTTGGTCTGGGCGAGGGTGAGATTATGGAAGTGCTTGTTCCTTTTGGAAGCTCCTTTGTCTATCGCCATATTGGAGTGATTGAGCAGAAAAATTGGCGAATTGTTGCCATTTATAGAAATCGTCAGCTGTTGATGCCCTCACGCAGACGAATGATTCAGCCAAATGACCTGCTGCTCTTAGTCGGTCAGCCGGCAGTGCTTAAATCTGTTTATCGTGCCATTAAACGAGAACTCGGGCAGTTCCCTGAACCGTATGGGGCAAATATTTTACTCTATATTGATATGAATATTGTCCCTCACGCAACCATTAAAGAGTTGGTGCGACGTGCCGTTTATGTCCATACAAAGTTCAAGCATGACCTTGTCATAAAAGTACTCAATCCTTCTAATATTGAGATACTGCAGCATATTAAAGAGTATCGAGATTTAGATATTGTTGTAGATATAGATTATGACAGCATGAATTTAAAAGAGACTTTTTTTAATGATGTAAAAGCATACCATGTCGGTCTTGTCATCGTCTCTTCTGAGATGTTTGCGGATTACTATGTGAGACGCGCACTCTATGAAGTGCATGTACCTGTGCTTAAACTCTCACAGAGAAGTTTTTCCAATGTAAAAGATGCTGCGCTCATTCTCTCTGATAACAGAGATCTGGAAAAAATTTCAGCAACGATTTTTGATATCTCTGAGCAGATGAATTTTAATCTTGAACTCTATAATTATGTGCATGAGCATCAGAAAGAAAAAGAGCAGGTAATTGAGCACTATTACAATCTTTCTACTATCTTTTCCAAGTCGATTAAAGTGATAAAAGAGAATGAAAATCCTATTCGTGTGCTTAAAAATAGAGACAACTTTATCCAAATTCTGCCTTTTACATCAAAACTCACAACACGGCGTATGTATGCGCTTTTTTCAACAGACAGCGAAAAACTTTACTTTAAACTTGATGATTATCACCAAATATTTATACCTGTACAACTCTGATTTAGCCGTTTTTTAACAAAAATTAAGTATTATAAGTCATATTATAATTTTGGACAGATAATGCAAGTAAATATTCCCCTTAAACAAGTTGTTGATAACTCTTACGATATTACGATAGATGCACTGCAAAAGCGTACGTATGATGCAAAAGTCGCAATTATTACAAACCCAAAGGTAGCTGGTCTGCATCTCTCATATCTTCTATCAAAAATAGAGGCAAAAGAGCTTTATATCATTACAGTTGCTGATGGTGAAGCGTATAAAAATCAGGACTCTATTGATTTGATTTTAGAATCACTTTTTAATCACCGTTTTAATAGAAAATCTCTGCTTATCGCTTTTGGCGGCGGTGTCATAGGAGATATGACAGGCTACGCTTCAAGTATCTATCAGCGCGGCATAGATTTTGTACAGATTCCAACAACACTGCTCTCTCAGGTAGATGCAAGTGTCGGTGGTAAAACAGGCATAAATAACAGCTATGGAAAAAATCTCATTGGTGCTTTTCATCAGCCGCGTGCAGTCTATATTGATCCACATTTTCTAGAGACACTGCCTGCAAGAGAGTTCGGTGCCGGTGTGGCAGAGGTTTTAAAAATGGCAGTGACTTTTAATGCTGATTTTTTTGAGTATCTTGAAGCTGCTGACTTGAACGATAAAGAATCCTTGCAAGAGGCCATTAAACAGGCGGTTCAAACAAAAGCAGGTGTAGTTGCTCAAGATGAAAAAGAGCATGGACTCCGAGCGGCTCTTAATTATGGTCATACATTTGGACATGTCATAGAAAATGAGACAAAATATACCAAGTTCCTCCATGGAGAAGCTGTAGCCATAGGAATGGTAATAGCCAATGCACTTTCTGTAAAACTAGGGCTGATGCAAGCTGATGAAGCTGCGCGTGTACAAAAACTGTTAGAGAAGTATGGCCTTCCGACACACTACACAATAGAAAATCCAGAGAGCTTTTATAACGCATTTTTCTTAGATAAAAAAAGTTCTGATGCATCCATTACATTTATCTTGCCTGTTGGAATTGGCGGTGTTAAAATTACAAAGAGTGTAGATAAAGAGACGGTTTTAGAAGTTTTAGAGAGTTTTGGGAAGTGAGAATGCAGCTTATGCAAAGACTCTTTTTTACTTTTTTACTGCTTTTTACATCCTTGCATGCAGCAGACACTCCTGCTGTAACTGCAGAAGCAAACAGTTCTGAAGCAGCACAAAATGCTGCATTAGAACGTCAAGCACTGATTCAAGAGCAGATTAATCAATATAAAAGTGAACTTGGCAAACTAGATGCTCAGATATCTGATGAAAATGTCTGGATAAAGAGTTATGCCTCTTATTTGACCTCTTTAGAAGTGAAAAATAATCTCGATACAATTAAAAAAAGAATTAAGTGGCTCTCCAAGCATGCAAAAACTTCAAGTGACATGGATGAACTTACGGGTCTTATTTCAAAAGAAAATATATTAACATTGCAGATAAATAAACTCAAAGGTGACAGCAGTGCACCGTTCTCAAAGCTCATCACGCCTCCAAAAATTGATGATGTTCCTAAAATCTCTAATCCTTTTGAGATATTTACAGGACTTTCGCTTATTAAAACGATTGATGCGAATTATGAAGATTACAAAAAGAGAAAAGAGAACTTAAGCAGACTCATTATTCTTCTTCGTAAAGAGCTTACGCTGTATAAAAAACTTTATAAAATCAATCAAAAAAAATATCAAGATATTCTAGAGAAAAAGCAGACAGAGTTAGAACGCTTTGAACGAGCTATTGACACGATGAATGTAACGCTGAATGTCTACCAAAAACGTCTTGAAATCGCAAAAATAAGCATCAACAAAGGCATAGAAAAACAGGTCTACAGACTGATGAAAATCGGTATTGCTGTTTTAGTTGTCTTTTTTATCTTTTTTCTTTTGAAACTTGTTGTCAAAAAATACATTACAGACAATGAACGTTTTTATATGGCGAACAAAATCATCACTTTTACAAATTTTACGATTATTATTCTGATTATCTTTTTTAACTATATTGAAAATGTCAGTTATCTTGTAACCATCTTAGGTTTTGCTTCTGCGGGTATCGCAATTGCGATGAAAGACTGGTTTATGTCCATGTTAGGCTGGTTAGTCATTGTTTTTGGCGGAAGTGTACATGTTGGTGATAGAATTCGTGTTGATATGGATGGTAAAAGATATGTAGGAGATGTTTTAGATATTTCACTGTTGCGTATGACGATACTCGAAGATATTACACTCACTTCCATTATGCAAAATCGCCGTGCGGGAAGAATTATTTTTATTCCAAATAACTATATCTTTACCCAGATGATTGCCAACTATACGCATTACTCTTTAAAAACAGTCTGGGACGGAGTAAAGATTACCATCACTTTTGATTCTAACCATAAAAAGGCGATGCATCTTGTCAAAGAGATAACAAAAAAGTACTCCAAAGGGTATACAGACATCACAAGAAAACAGTTAAATAAACTGCGTCAACACTATAGCTTGAAAAATACAAATGTTGAGCCGAGAATCTACTCATTTATAGAAGCAAATGGTCTTGACATCGAAGCATGGTACTTAACCAATGCTTATGGAACTTTGACACTCAGGAGCGTTATATCGAGCGAGATTGTCGATGCTTTTAATGCAGAAGATGACATAACCATCGCATACCTAACACAAAAACTTCATGTCTCTATGCAGAGTGAAGAGCCTGTTGCACATAATAATGAGATAGTCTAATGGCAAAAAAAGTATACTTTAAAACTTTTGGCTGCCGTACAAATCTTTATGACTCTCAGGTGATGATGAGCTCGCTTAAAGAGTATGAGATAACGGAGAATGAAGCAGAAGCAGATGTTGTTGTCATTAACTCCTGTACGGTTACAAACGGTGCTGATACCCATGTGCGCTCTTACATTTCACAATTAGAGAAAAAAGGGGATGAGAAAAAGCTTTTTCTGACAGGGTGCGGAGCACATACAAAAGGGGAATCACTCTTGCGTGAGGGGCGTATTCACGGAGTCTTTGGGCAGAGTGAAAAACAGAAAATCGATATGCTTTTACAAAAAGAGCAACCCTTTTATGAGCCGGGTGATTTGAATCACATTGATGATATGGTTGTTGATGAGTTTGTTGGCAAAAGCAGGGCATTCATCAAGATTCAAGAGGGGTGTAATTTTAGATGTTCTTACTGCATCATTCCTTTTGTACGTGGTGATGCACGGAGTATGAATGAGGGCAGGATCTTAGAACAGATTTCTCGTTTGGCACTTAATGGTTTTGGCGAATTCATCTTAACAGGAACAAATGTCGGCTCTTATGGACAAGACACAAAAACATCTTTAGCGCAACTTATGAAGAAAATGTCACAGGTTCGCGGTGTGAGACGAATTCGTCTTGGGAGTGTTGAGCCCATTCAGATAAGTGATGAGTTTAAAGAGATTCTTGACGAGCCGTGGATGGAGAAGCATATGCACATAGCACTGCAACACACTTCACCTAAGATGCTCAAACTGATGAATCGTAGAAATGTCTACAAACAGGATAGAGAACTTTTTGAGTTATTGGCAGAGAAGGGTTATGCGATAGGGACTGATTTTATTACCGGTTTTCCTGGAGAGAGTGAAGAGCTGTGGCGTGAGGCGATGGAAAATGCAAAGGCTTTGCCGCTGACACACCTGCATGCCTTTACATACTCTAAACGTGATGGCACTCTTGCTGCTACGATGAAGCCGGAAGTAAATGGTAAAGTGGCAAAAGAGCGTCTGCATGAGATAGAGTCTCTTGTAAATGCAAAAAATTATGAATTTAGAAAGGCTTTTGAGGGAGAACTTGATGTGCTTATAGAGTCCTATAAAAGCGGCTTATATCATGGTCTTGACCAGCATTTTAACAAAATAGTGGTAAAATCAGAGGAAGATCTTTTAGGGAACTGGATTAGAGTTTCCGATTATGAAGTTCAGAAGGAATATAACTATGCCAACATCTAAAACAAATCGGATTGCGCTGATTGTCTCTGCTTTTGTCATTATTGCACTCGTACTCTTTGCACTGCTGCGTGACAATGCTGACGCGATAACATTAAATCAGGCAAATTCTCTTCTGCAGCATAAAAGTGTCAAGAAAGTCATCGTCACAAAAGAGTATGTCTATCTCAAAACTGCAAATGGCTACTATAAGATTGCTTCATCACAGGTCACACCACGCATGTTTGTTGATTATAAAGTAGAAGTTGGAAATGAATCAAATATTATTATTTATATTTTATTTTTGGTGCTTTTTTTAGGTATTGGTTCACTGCTTTTGAAGTTTTTACAAAACAGAGGCATCTTTGGAAGTTTGAATTTTAAAACGAATGAAAATGCAAACAGTTCTGCATCACCGTTAGAGCTCAACACTCCCATAGAGGCAATTAAAAGTGATGTCAGTTTTGATGAGATCGGCGGTATTTCTGATGTGAAAATAGAGCTTGAAGAGATTATTGATTTTATGAAAAATCCAAAGCGTTATAAAAATTTTGGTGCGCGTATGCCACGGGGAGTACTTCTTGTAGGACCTCCAGGTGTTGGAAAGACGATGATTGCAAAAGCAGTTGCCAATGCTGCGGATGTGCCGTTTTTTTACCAAAGTGGTGCCTCTTTTGTGCAGATTTATGTCGGAATGGGCGCAAAACGTGTCCATGAACTGTTTGTAGCTGCAAAGAAGAATGCACCTGCAATTATTTTCATAGATGAAATAGACGCAGTCGGGAAAAAACGCGACGGGCAGAGAAATGATGAACGTGAAGCTACACTTAACCAACTCCTTACTGAGATGGATGGTTTTGAGGGTTCAAGTGGTGTTATGGTAGTTGCTGCAACAAATAAGATAGATGTTTTGGATTCTGCACTGTTGCGTGCGGGAAGATTTGACAGACGTGTTTTTGTAGAACTTCCAACAAAGAGAGAACGTGAAGCTATTTTACTCAAGTATCTCGACAAAGTGCCGCATGAGCTTGATGTGAAGGTAATTGCAAACATGACAGTAGGTTTTAATGGAGCAGCATTAGCCGCACTTGTCAATGAAGCGGCACTTTTGGCTCTGCGTCAAAATGATTTTCATGTTACACTTGAGCATTTTTATCAGGTCAAAGACAAGGTGATGTTTGGTAAGAAAAAACTGCAGATGTTGAATGAAAAACAAAAAGCATACCGCATTACCTATCAGGCAGGAAAAGTTGTTGTGGCAACGTACTTTGATTTGCCGTTTGAGAAGTTAATGCTCTCAAATGAAAAATTGACTCCTTCAACAGATGAACCATTCATCAAACAGGAGTTAGAAGCACGTGTCAAAATGCTCATAGCAGGAAGTGTCGCTTGTGATATGAAGTACAAAGAGCATGCAAGCAGTGCAAAATCGGACATAGATGAGGCAAAAGAGGTAACATTTAAAATGTGTCAAGAGTATGGCATGGGTACATCACTCATCCCTGAAGCAAATGAAGAAGAGTTTATGTTAAAACGTCTTTATGAAGAGACAACACTTCTTTTAGAGTCTTTAGGTGAAGTTATGCAAAACATTGAGAGTGTACTTCAAGAGCGTGAGAGCATCACAAAAGAAGAGGTTAAAAAGTATATCAATGCGATTTTTTAGCGGTTTTTCTTTACAAAATGAAGCAAATTTTTTTGCTCCCTACATCAAAGAGAATGCTTACACTGTCTGTGGTTTTAGTTATGGTGCTATCAAAGCTTTTGAGGCTGTTAAAAAAGATTTACAAGAGGGCAAGCGGGTCGATACTTTGCAGCTTTTTTCTCCTGCATTCTTTCAAAGCAAAGATGAGAAATTTAAACGTCTGCAGCTTATGGCATACAGAAAAAATGAAGATGCTTATCTTTCACAATTTATAAATGCCTGTTTTTTACCGTATGAGAGAAAAGAGCTGAAGCGGAGTGTAACGGTTTTAGAAGAGCTTGAAGAGCTGCTTTATTATGAGTGGCAAAAGAGTGAATTGGCTGAACTGAGTGCCAAAGGTGTTGTAATTGAGGTTTATCTTGGCGGAGAAGATCAGATAGTGGATGCCGATGCAGCAAAAGAGTTTTTTTTAGATGTGGCAACGGTGACATATATCAAAGCAGCAAATCACTTTTTGCAGCTTTTATGAAGTTCTGCCGTATATAAATGCCTAAAACTCCGAGGGCAAATCCTCCCTTGCTCACGAGCCTCTGCGTTTTAGGCATTTATATACTATATCTCTGAAATAAAAGAGTGAATATTAATTATTAAACTAAAAAGGAATAGAAAATTATGAGTGAAATAAAAATAGGCGTAATAACAGCAAGTGATAGAGCAAGTAAAGGTATTTATGAAGATATCAGCGGTGTGGCAATTCAAGATACGATGAAAGATTATCTTAAAAGTGAATTTGAGATAGTTTATAGATGTATTCCTGATGAGCAGGATGTTCTTGAAGCTACT
>JALVXQ010000204.1 GCA_027038255.1 Sulfurimonas sp.
AGTATGAACTCTAAAAGATGGATCTTCAGCAGCAAGTTTACTTAATGCAATACCCATTTTTTCCTGGTCAGCTTTTGTTTTTGGTTCAACAGCAACAGAAATAACCGGCTCAGGGAAATCCATACGCTCAAGTACAACTTTTTCAGAAGGATCACATAAAGTATCACCTGTTGTAGTTGATTTAAGACCAACAACTGCACCGATTTCACCGGCATAGATTGTTTTGATCTCTTCACGCTTGATTGCGTGCATTTTTAAGATACGGCCGATACGCTCTTTTTTATCTTTTGTTGTATTGTGAACATAAGAACCTGAGTCCAATGAACCACGGTAAACACGGATAAATGTAAGAACACCAACAAACGGGTCAGTCATAATTTTAAATGCTAAAGAGGCAAATGCACCATCATCAGTTGAATCAACAACAACTTCTTGTGTCTCATCATCCATCATAGTACCCATAATAGGCTCCGCTTCAACTGGTGAAGGAAGGTAATCTACAACAGCATCAAGAAGTGTTTGTACACCTTTGTTTTTAAATGCAGTACCTGGAGTCATTGGAACGATAGCCATACCTAAAGTTGCAGCTTTGATTGCAGCTTTAATCTCTTCTTGTGAAATCTCTTCACCTTCCAAGAATTTCATAGCAAAATCATCATTACCTTCAACTTCAGACAAAGTTTCAAGCATTTTTTCTCTGTACTCATCAGAAATTTCCTGTAGTTCAGGACGAATATCTTGCACATGGTAGTTAGAACCCATCGCAGCATCTTCATCCCATACAATCTCTTTCATCTGTACTAAGTCAACTACACCTTCAAACTTATCTTCTGCACCAATTGGCAGTTGAAAAGGCATTGGATTCCCTTTGAGACGCTCTTTAATCTGTTTCTCAACTTCATAAAAATCTGCACCTGTTCTGTCCATTTTGTTAACAAAAACAATAGATGGAACTTTATAACGGTTACGTTGTCTCCATACTGTCTCTGATTGTGGTTGCACACCACCAACAGCACAGAATACTGAAACAGCACCATCAAGAACACGCATAGAACGCTCAACTTCAATAGTAAAGTCAACGTGCCCCGGAGTATCAATAATATTGATCTGTTTACCAGCCCATTCACATGTTGTTGCAGCAGAAGTAATCGTAATACCACGCTCTTGCTCTTGTTCCATCCAGTCCATAGTAGCAGCACCATCATGAACCTCACCGATCTTATGCTCAACACCAGTATAGAAAAGAATTCTTTCTGTTGTTGTTGTTTTACCCGCATCAATGTGAGCAGCGATACCGATGTTTCTTACATCTTCTAGTTTGTGACTTCTTGCCATTTTAGTTTCCTATTACCATCTGTAATGAGCAAATGCTTTATTAGCTTCTGCCATTTTGTATGTATCTTCTTTTTTCTTAAATGCTGAACCTTTATCAGTTGCTGCATCCATGAACTCATTAGCCAATCTCTCAGCCATAGTTCTTTCATTTCTTTTACGTGCTGCATCTACTAACCATCTGATAGCTAAAGATTGCTGACGTACTGGGCGTACTTCTACTGGAACTTGATAAGTAGCACCACCAACACGGCGACTTTTTACCTCAATAATAGGTTTAATATTCTCAATAGCTTCATTAAATGTTTCAATACCACTTTTCTCACCACGTGAGCTAATGATATCCATAGCACTGTAGATGATTTTTTCTGCAGTAGATTTCTTACCATCTAACATAATCTTGTTTATAAATTTCGTTAAAATTTTGCTTCCATAAATTGGATCTGGCATAATTTCACGAACAGGAGCTTTTCTTCTTCTCATTTGTAATTTTCCTTACTTCAATTTGTTGTTCAAATTTACTCAAAATTAACCACTAAAGGTCAATCCTGTAGCTATTGAATCTCTTATTTAAAAAAATAATCTCAGATTATTTTTTTGGTTTTTTTGTTCCATATTTAGAACGAGCAACAGTACGGTTGGCAACACCAGCAGTATCAAGTGCACCACGAACGATGTGATATTTAACACCAGGTAAATCTTTTACTCTACCACCACGTACAAGTACGATTGAGTGTTCTTGAAGGTTATGACCCTCACCACCGATATATGAAATTACTTCAAAACCTGAAGTTAATCTAACTTTCGCAACTTTTCTTAAAGCCGAGTTAGGTTTTTTAGGTGTAGTTGTGTAAACACGAGTACATACACCACGACGCTGTGGACAAGCATTTAAAGCAGCAGATTTTGATTTCTTAACTACTCTTTTACGCTCTTTACGAATCAATTGATTGATTGTAGGCATACAATTCCTTTACTTAATTTTTTCCAGTAGAATTTAATTCCAAAAATTTACAATAAATTTTAGAGAATTATAGACACGGAATAATACAGAAATTGTATTTAAAGTAAGCTTATTTTAAGAAGAAATTAAAGAAATGGGATTTGTTTGTGCAGAAGTGTTGAGTAGAGCATACAAGCTCTACTCTCAAAAGAAGTTAACGCTTAATCTTCTTGTTCGTCAAAAAGAACATCTTGATCTTTATAAATACCAGTTCCAACAGGAATAGTTCTACCGATAATAACATTCTCTTTTAAGTTTTCTAAATTATCAACTTTTGCTGATACTGCAGCTTCTGTCAATACTTTTGTTGTATCTTGGAATGATGCGGCAGAAATGATACTGTCAGCAGATACTGCTGCACGTGTAATACCGACCAAGAATGGCTCAGCAATCGCAGGACGACCACCAAGACGCATGATTTTTTCATTCTCTTGTGCAAATTTCACTTTAGAGACCAAGTCACCCTCAATGAATTTTGTATCACCTGATTTTACAATTTTTACTTGACGTAACATCTGTGTAAAGATGACCTCAATATGTTTATCGGCAATATTAACCCCTTGAGAACGATACACTTGCTGTACTTCAGATACAAGGTAGTTATAGAGTGCTTTTACACCCATGATACGTAAAAGTTCATGAGAAGAGACAATACCAGTAGTAAGTCTTTCACCTGCGTGAACAAAGTCACCTATACTTACAACCGGCTCATGAGATTTATCTACAAAATACTCTTTAATGATACCGTTATCAGTATTGCTTACAATAATTCTTACTTTTCCACGAAGCGGTTTACCAAAACTCACAACACCATCAATCTCTGAGATAAGTGCAGTAGCTTTTGGACGACGCCCTTCAAAAAGTTCAGATACACGTGGAAGACCACCGGTAATATCTGATGATTTTTGTAATGCTTTTGGTGTTTTAGCAATAATATCTGCTATTTTCACTTCCGCACCGTCAGCAATAAACACAGACGATTTAGGCTCTACTGTATAACGTAAAAGCTCACCATCTTCTGTCGCTAAAACGATAGTCGGTTTATACTCGGACGAGATGTGATCGTTAATCATAAGACGTGTTTTACCAGTCAACTCATCAAGCTGCTCAGATGCTGTTGTTCCAACAATGATATCTTCATATTTTACAACACCGTTTGCTTCAGAGATGATTGGATTTGAGTATGGATCCCACTCAGCGATCACAACAGACTCATCAGATGATGGTTTTGCAATAAGTGTCTGACCATCAACTGCTTCATCATCATCTGTAACGATAACAGAACCACGAGCGATGTAGTGACGTACTGCTTCACGGTTATTAGAGTCAATGATAGCAGCAAAAAGGCCTTTTTCTACAACTTCATACCCTGATTTAAGTCCTTCAAATCTCTCTAAGTAATCCCCTTTGAGTAGGAAGTACTTCACAGTTCCCTCTTCTTTAGCATAGAGTTTTTGTGTAACAGGAGCCCCATTTTCAACTAAAAGCTCTGATGCATATGGAATACGTGATGGGATATTCCAACCATCTTTAATCGTCTCAACAATTGAGTCAAGTGCTTCAACTGTCTCGCCATTTGCGTGAGGGAAATAGTACTTTCCTTCAATCTGACCGCTTACCCCTGCAAGCTCATTTGGTTTAGCAATTTCATTTTTACGTAAAACATATTTAACAGTCTCTTTCTTAGAAGCAACGCTAATGATCACTTCATCATGAATAGTCTGAATCTCAACAGTTCCTGCAAACGGTGCTTTAATCTTAGGTTCAACAAGAAGCACACCCGCATTACGACGGTTTGCAACGATATTTTTGCCCTCTTTGTTTTTATATGTTTTAAGGTTATAGTAACGGATAAAACCTTCTTTTTGCGCAATAACCTGACGTTCCTGCGCAGTAGAACTTGCAGTTCCCCCAACGTGGAAGGTACGAAGTGTAAGCTGTGTACCCGGCTCACCAATTGATTGTGCCGCGATAATACCAATAGCTTCACCTGGACGAACGATATATCCTGTTGCAAGGTTTACACCGTAACAAAGCGCACAAACACCCTCTTTACTTTTACAAGTTGTCGGTGTTCTAATGTGTGCTGTTTTGATGCCAGCTTCTGAAATTACTTTTGCAGAGACTTCATCAAGTAGTGTTCCCTCAGCATAAAGGATTTCATTTGAAATTGGATCAATAACATCATCAGCAAGGACACGACCGTTCAGTCTGTCTTCTAAAGATTCGATGAGCGTATTTTGATCAGAAATATCAGAGATTTCAATACCTTCATGTGTATGACAATCATGTTCAACAATCTTCACATTTTGTGCAACATCAACAAGTTTACGTGTCAAATAACCCGCATTTGCCGTTTTAAGTGCTGTATCGGCAAGACCTTTACGTGCACCGTGTGTTGAAATAAAGTACTCAATAACGTTTAGACCCTCTTTAAAGTTCGAGATAATCGGCGTTTCAATAATCTCTCCAGATGGTTTTGCCATAAGACCACGCATACCCGCAAGCTGACGAATCTGTGCAGCAGAACCACGCGCACCGGAATCAGCCATCATGTGAATTGAGTTAAAGCCGTCTTTGTCTGTCTCAACAAGTGTCATCATCTCAGATGCCAAAGTATTATTTGTATCTGTCCAAACGTCAATAATTTTGTTGTAACGTTCCTGCTCTGTTAATAGACCCGCTTCAAACTGCTTTTGAATCTCAATAACTCTAGCTTTACTCTCAGCAATTTTTGCAGGTTTCATATCCGGCACACGAATATCGTCAGCAGAAATAGAAACACCAGCCTCTGTTGCATGTTTAAAACCTAGATCTTTAAGTCTGTCAAGGAATGATGCAGTAACACCGATGCCACCATGTTTTTGAACATAATCAACAACTTCGTTAATCGCTTTTTTCTTCATAACTCTGTTCCAAAGTTCTGCCGGAACAAAATCAGGAAGAACAGCTTTAATTAAAAGACGACCAGCAGTTGTATGGACAATACGTCCGTCAACACGTGTTCTTACTTTTGCATGAATATCAAGTGCATCATGCTCTAAAGCGATACGAATCTCATCTACATTGGCAAAAAGTTTGTTAGAACCTTTGACACCGTTTTTCTCT
Source organism: Sulfurimonas sp. (assembly GCA_027038255.1). Taxonomy (GTDB): domain Bacteria; phylum Campylobacterota; class Campylobacteria; order Campylobacterales; family Sulfurimonadaceae; genus Sulfurimonas. The sequence goes on from JALVXQ010000204.1 coordinate 5,444, forward strand.
AAAGAGATATAGTAGATACCAAGAACCATATCCTGTGAAGGCGTAGCGATTGCTTTTCCTGATGCAGGAAGCAAAATGTTCATAGATGCAAGCATCAATACTTTCGCTTCAGCGATCGCTGCAGAGCTTAAAGGCACGTGAACAGCCATCTGATCCCCATCGAAATCGGCATTGAAGGCAGCACAAACTAATGGGTGAAGCTGAATCGCTTTGCCATCAATAAGTTTTGGGTGAAATGCTTGAATAGAAAGTTTGTGAAGTGTTGGCGCACGGTTGAGCATAATAGGATACCCATCAACTATCTCAGCAAGACATTCCCATACTTCATTTGTCTTCTCATCAATCATCTTCTTCGCAGCTTTCACTGTTGTTGCGTAGCCTTTTTCTTCAAGTTTAGCAATCAAATGCGGCTTGAAAAGCTCGAGTGCCATCTTCTTAGGAAGACCACACTCGTCCATACGAAGTGATGGACCAACAACAATAACAGAACGTCCGGAGAAATCAACACGCTTTCCAAGAAGATTCTGACGGAAACGTCCCTGCTTCCCTTTAATCACTTCACTTAAAGATTTAAGTGGGCGTTTATTTGCACCTTTAACTGCATTTGCACGGCGACCATTGTCAAAAAGTGCATCAACAGACTCTTGCAACATACGTTTTTCATTTCTTACAATAATTTCCGGTGCTTCAAGCTCTACAAGACGCTTCAAACGCTGATTACGGTTGATAACACGACGATAGAGATCATTTACATCTGAAACAGCAAATTTTCCACCATCAAGTGATACAAGTGGACGAAGATCCGGTGGAAGAACAGGAAGTACTGTCAGCATCATCCATGCAGGATTATTTCCAGAATTTAAAAACGACTCAATAACTTTAAGACGTTTATTAATAGTCTTCTTCTTTGCTTCAGATTTTGTCTCACCGATTGCTTCTTTAAGGTTTGTGAAAAGATCAACAAGGTCGATAGAGTCAAGCAAGTCACGAATAACTTCTCCACCCATACGCGCTTTAAAGCCAAGTGCATCAAATCTTTGTACTAAAGTTCTATACTGTTCTTCATTTAAAACATCATATTTAAGAACTGGAGTTTTTGCTTCAGCATCATAATATGCCTCGCCGCCCTCTTCAACTATGTATGCTTCATAATAAAGCACACGTTCAAGGTCTTTCATCTTGATACCAAGCAGTGTACCAATACGAGATGGTAGTGAGCTTACATACCAAATATGTGCGACAGGCGTTACGAGTTCAATGTGTCCCATACGTGTACGGCGAACTTTTGTAGATGTTACTTCAACACCACATTTTTCGCACACGACACCTTTGTAACGCATCTTTTTATATTTTCCACACAGACACTCATAATCGCGTACCGGTCCAAAAATTTTCGCACAGAAAAGTCCGTCACGCTCTGGCTTAAGTGTACGGTAATTAATAGTCTCAGGCTTTTTAACTTCACCATGACTCCATGACATAACCTTTTCAGGAGATGCCAGGCGAAATTGCAGTTGTTTAATATCTTTTGGTCTACTATCTTCAGTTACTTCTACTGGTACTAATCTACTCATCGTCTTCCACCTCGTCCATAATATCTACATCAAGTGCTAGTGCTTGAAGCTCTTTTGTTAATACAAACAGTGTTTCTGGAATTCCAGAAGCCGGTACTAATTCACCGCGTGTAAGTGCTTTGTATGCACGGACACGTCCATCAACATCATCAGATTTGATTGTAAGCATCTCTTTAAGAACAGCTGATGCACCGTATGCTTCAAGTGCCCAAACTTCCATCTCACCAAATCTCTGACCACCGAAGAGTGCTTTACCACCAACTGGTTGCTGTGTGACAAGTGAGTATGGTCCAGTTGAACGTGCGTGAATTTTTTCATCAACTAGGTGATGTAGTTTCAGAATGTACATATAACCAACATTTACACGCTCTTTTATCTTCTCACCAGTTTTTCCGTCATACAGAACAACTTTTCCGTCTTCAGCCATTTTTGCAAGCTCATAAATTTTTGCAAATTCATCAGCATTCACACCTTCAAATATAGGCGTAGCAAACTTAACACCTTTTGCCCAATCACGTGCATATTTTAAGAATGTTTCATCATCCATATCACCAATCACTTTGCTTGCATGCATCAGTCCTGCAACATCAGCGATTTCAATCATTTTTGCTCTAAGATTTTTAATAAAATCAGCCTGTTTCTCATCAAACTCTTTTTGAATCTGATTTCCAAGTTCACGCCCTGCAAATCCAAGGTGCATCTCTAAGATCTGACCAATATTCATACGAGAAGGTACACCCAGCGGGTTCAGACATACATCAACTGAACGTCCATCTTCCATATATGGCATATCAACTTCAGGAACGATGTTAGAAACAATACCTTTATTTCCGTGACGTCCTGCCATTTTATCACCAACTTTAAGGTGACGTTTTGTAGCGATGTAAATTTTTACATACTTCACAACACCATTTGGAAGGATGTCATCTTTTTCCAAGATAGAGAGTTTCTCTTCGTGTTCATCACGGAAAATTCTCTTTTGCTTTTGGAAATGGTTTTTTGTTTTTGTGTACTCATCTTGAATCTCTTGTGAAAAAGATTTTACAATGGCATTCATCGCAAAACGGTTTACCTCTTTAAGGTCATCTCCATTGATAACATCTCCGGCTTTATACTCAGTCTCACCGATTTTAATGTCAGCTTGTAAAGCCTCACGAGTAAGAAGTTTTGTTACACGTAACATCTCTTCTTTATCGATCATAATAAGTCTGTCATAGTGCTCACGTTCCAGGTAATCACGCTCTTCTTTTTCAAGTTCAAGAGCACGTGGATCTTTGTCATACCCTTTTTTCGTGAAGACTTTTATGTCAACAATGACACCTTCCATAGAGGGTGGACAATAGAGTGATTTGTTTACAACATGACCGGCTTTTTCACCGAAAATCGCACGAAGAAGTCTCTCTTCAGGAGTAGGTTTTACTTCACCTTTTGGAGAAACTTTACCGACTAAAATCATACCGCCACTTACATGTGTACCTAGTTTAACAATTCCTGATTCATCTAAATGTGCTAACTCATCATCACGAACATTCGGAATATCGCGTGTAATCTCTTCAACACCATGTTTAAGTTCACGAGCCTCTACTTCTTTTTCATAAACGTGTACAGAAGTGAAAGCATCTTGACGGATCAAACGCTTAGAGATAACAATCGCATCCTCAAAGTTATAACCATTCCATGGCATAAATGCAACCATCGCATTCACACCAAGAGCAAGTTCACCCTGATCCATATTTGGACCATCAGCAATGATTTGTCCTTTTGCAACTTCGTCACCAACATTTACAATCGGTTTTTGAGTAAAACAAGTGTTTTGGTTCGTTCTTAAGTTCTTTTGTAGTGGATAGTAGTCAATGAAAATTTCTCCATCTTCTTCACCCATGACATAGATATGTTTGCCATCAACTTTTTCGATTTTACCTGCACGTTTTGCTTTTACACATTCCCATGCATCACGAGCAACAAGTTTTTCAACACCTGTTCCTACCATTGGTGCATTAACACGTAACAATGGAACTGCTTGACGCTGCATGTTGGAACCCATAAGTGCACGGTTGGCATCATCATGTTCCAAGAATGGAATAAGAGAAGCAGCAACACCAATTACCATCTGTGATGAAAGGTCTGCATATTCACAATCTTTAGGATCACGAAGATAAATCTCTCCATCTTGACGTACAGCAATTAACTCTTCAA
>JALVXQ010000205.1 GCA_027038255.1 Sulfurimonas sp.
TTGGAAAAGATAGGTGTAAAAAATGTTAAAGAGATTTATGCGCATGAGCTGAGTTTTTATGATGCACAAAAGGCTTCGTATGTCGGCTTGCGTGATGATTTCATCGCAAGTGCGAGACTTGATAATCTCCTCTCTTGCTATGTTGGGATGCTCTCTATTTGCAGTGTTGATGCGAGTAAGCCGATGCTTTTTATAGCCTCAGACCATGAAGAAGTTGGGAGTGAGAGTGTCAGCGGGGCAGGGGGAAGTTTCTTAGAAAATACCCTACGCAGACTCTTTGAAGATTATGATGCGTATATGCAGATGATTCGCACTTCACTGATGATAAGTGCAGATAATGCCCATGCCATTCATCCAAACTACCCAAGCAAACATGACAAAGAACATGCACCGCATATGAATGCCGGTGTTGTTGTCAAAGTCAATGCAAATCAACGTTATGCGACAAACAGTGAAACAACGGCGAAGTTCTTAAAAGTAGCAGATGAACTGGGTGAGGGTGTACAGAAGTTTGTCACACGCTCCGATATGGGCTGCGGTTCGACCATTGGGCCTATTACAGCAACACGTATCGGCATAGATACTATAGATGTAGGACTGCCGACACTTGCAATGCACTCTATACGTGAGCTTGCAGGAAGTGATGATGCCCACTCTCTTTATAAGATTTTAACAGGATTTTATCTCTAAATGGCAGCGATTACTCCAGAAGAACTTAACCTTTTAATAGAACAGACCTACAAGGTGGAAAATGAGTTCAATGAACTCAAAGCCTCTTATGCACACTTGCAAGATACGGTCGAGAAGGTTGTGGAGTTTCTTCCGAATGCTGTTTGGATACTTGAACGTGAAGATAGTACGGTTTTTTTGCAAAATTCGCATGCAAGAGAGTTGTGGCAGCTTTTAAAACTTCTGGAGTATCAAGAAGAAGATTATGAGATTAAATTTTCCGGGCACTCTTATCTTATAAAGAGTTCAACCTACCAAGACAAAGTAATGCTCTCAGCCATAGACATTACAGAACAAAAAAGAAAAGAGAACCTTGCTACTATGGGGCAGATGGCAGCACATCTCTCTCATGAGATACGCAATCCAATTGGTGCTATTTCTCTGATGAGCTCGACACTTAAAAAACGGGTGATTCCTGAAAATATTCCTATAGTTGAAGAGATTCAAAAGTCAGTATATAGAATTGACAGAATTATAAAAGCTACTTTGATGTTTTCCAAAGGCGTAGAGGCAAATAAGAAAGAGTTTTTGTGGAGTGAGTTAAAAGAGTCGCTCAATATGTCGATAGATTACTATGGATATGCAAAAGAGATAGAATTTCTTTTTCCCGAGGAAGATTTTCGGCTCTATGCAGACAAAGATTTGCTTGAAATGCTTTTTTCAAATTTCATTGCCAATGCTATTGATGCGATAGAGTTGGATGAAGAGGAGAAGGGTGTTGTTGAAATCAAGCATGAAAATGATGGAGAGAAGCACATTTTTTATATTTATGACAGCGGTATAGCTATTGAGAATGAAAAAGAGCTTTTTGAGGCTTTTAAGAGTACCAAAGTCAAAGGAAATGGTTTAGGCTTGGTTCTCTCAAGAGAGATAGCTGAGGCACATAATGGCAGTGTTTCTTTGTGTGAAGGCTCTCAAAAATGTTTCAAAATTATTCTTTCTTAATCTTGGAATAAATTATGCTAATATTTCATAAATTTTGTGAGGAGTTGTGATGTTAATGACACATGAAAATATTGTTACATTGTTGGATTATATTCACATTGATGACTCTACTGTAGCGTGCCATTTCAGATGTCAGGAGACAAACAAAAGTATAGTGTCTGTTGTGCCATTTGAACCTTATGACGGTAAAATAGTCCTCACGTGGAAAGATATGCTGTTTCATCCTTTTAAATCCTACAACCGTTACTATCATACGCCCATCGTAATTTATGGAAATGAGTGTAAAAATACTATTGTGCTTAAAGCATTCAAACAGGTTTCAAACAACTTTATCTGGAACCAGCAAAAACAAAAATACATCTGCAATTAAGGCCGAGAATGCATAAAGAAAA
>JALVXQ010000206.1 GCA_027038255.1 Sulfurimonas sp.
CGTCTCAACAGATGATTTCATCTACCCTCTTTTTGTAAGAGGTGGAAAAAATATTAAGACAGAGGTCTCCTCTATGCCAGGTGTATTTCAAATGAGTATTGATGAAGTATTAAAAGAGTGTGAAGTACTAAAAAGTCTTGGACTTTACTCTATCATTCTCTTTGGCATTCCTGATGTTAAAGACTCCATAGGAAGCGATGCTTTATGTGAGCATGGTATTATTGCTTCTGCTGTTCGTGCAATAAAAGAGGCACATCCAGATATGTTTGTTGTAACAGATTTATGTTTTTGTGAATATACAGATCATGGTCATTGTGGAATTATAGATGAAGAGCATGAGACTGTTAATAATGACGCAACACTTGAAATATCTGCACAACAAGCACTTGTTCATGCAAAAGCAGGAGCAGATATGATTGCACCATCTGGGATGATGGATGGCATTATTAAAACACTTCGTAATGCACTTGATGGAGCAGGATTTGAAAATCTTCCAATTATGGCATACTCTACAAAATTTGCCTCTGGATACTATGGACCATTCCGTGATGTAGCAGAATCTACTCCAAGTTTTGGTGATAGGGCTTCGTACCAAATGGATCCAGCAAATCGCCGTGAAGCTATTGCTGAAAGCATAAGTGATGAGACACAAGGTGCTGATATTTTGATGGTAAAACCAGCTCTTGCTTATCTTGATATTGTAAGAGAGATAAAAGATAGCACAACACTTCCTTTAGCTGTTTATAATGTAAGTGGGGAATATGCTATGATTAAATTTGCAGGAATGAACGATCTAATTGATTATGATAGAGTTGTAATGGAGACAATGATAGGCTTTAAGCGTGCAGGTGCAGATATAATTATCTCTTATCATGCAAAAGAAGTAGCAAAACTACTAAAAAAATAGTATAATTAACACTTATTAAAAAATTAGGAAAAGATTGTGAGACATTTTTTAACACTCAAAGATTATAGTAAAGAAGAAATTTTAGAGATTGTAGATTTGGGATTAGAGATAAAAAAAGATCTTAAAGCTGGTAAATATAACAAAGAGCTTGAGATGCAGACTTTGGCTATGATTTTTGAAAAGAGTTCAACACGAACCCGTGTGAGTTTTGAGACTGGAATGTTTCAACTTGGTGGACATGCACTCTTTTTATCAAATCGAGATATTCACTTAGGAAGAGGAGAACCTGTAAAAGATACAGCTCGTGTTATCTCTTCCATGTGTAATATGGTCATGATAAGAACTTTTAAACACTCTATGATAGAGGAGTTTGCCTCTTACTCAAAAGTACCTGTGATTAATGGTTTAACAGACTCTTTTCACCCTATTCAACTCTTAGCAGATTATATGACTATTAAAGAGTATGGCATGGAAAAAAATCTTGTTGTTGCTTATGTTGGCGATGGAAACAATATGACAAATTCATGGTTAATGCTTAGTGCAAAACTTGGATTTGAGCTACGAATTGCAACTCCAAAAGGGTATGAAGTAGATGCAACAGTTTTACAAGATGCACAAAAGATTGCAAAAGAGAGTGGTGCTATTATTAAAGTAATGAATGATCCAAAAGAGGCAGTTTGCAATGCTACTGTGGTTACAACAGACACATGGGCTTCAATGGGTCAAGAAAATGAAAAAGAGCAACGCATAAAAGATTTTAGAGGTTTTATGGTAGATAGTGATTTAATGTCATTAGCTAAAAAGAGTGCAAAATTTCTACATTGTCTTCCTGCATATCGTGGACAAGAGGTAAGCGAAGAGTTGTTAGAAAATCATGCAGAGATTGTATTTTCTGAAGCAGAAAATCGTCTACATGCTCAAAAAGGACTTATGGTTTGGTTAGATAAGCAAAGGGGTTAAAACCACCCTTTTGCATCTTTCATAATTGCTCTATTACTTGTGTTATAAACTTTTATAATATTAGAGATAAAATGAATGATCCAAAAGAGGCAGTTTGCAATGCTACTGTGGTTACAACAGACACATGGGCTTCAATGGGTCAAGAAAATGAAAAAGAGCAACGCATAAAAGATTTTAGAGG
>JALVXQ010000207.1 GCA_027038255.1 Sulfurimonas sp.
GACCACTACTGGATTAAACGTGATTCTGTAGTGGATAAAATCTCATTTAAGGGACGTACTTTTTACAACAAGTTTGAAAAAGTAAATGCGCCTCTTACACAATCAATTATCAACCAGCATATCAAAGGTGATATCACTGTTGCACACTCTTTGGCAAACAGAAACAACATTGTTGAAAATATTGTTATTGATTATAATGGAAGAGATCCTGAAAGATTTTATCACAAAACACAACTCTTGCTGCGTGAGGAAGGTTTTATAAACTTCACAGCCTATAAGACAAAGACAAAGGGGCATCTGCATGTTTACATTCATAAAGGGCATACAACTGTGCAAGAGGCTATTCAGCTCGGCAAGATGATCAGTATGAAACTTGCTGCAAAACAGCCAAAACAGTGGAGAATGTTTCCAAACAATGATATGCCGGATGAGTATAACATTCTTGTACTACCGTATGATGTTTATGCCAAAGAGCGTGGTGCTTCTTGGTCAAAACACATGTGAGAAAGCAAGTCGTTGTGCAAAGCAGCGACTGCGAAGTGAAACATAGACTTGATACTTAAATAGTTTTTCGCTATTATAATAACAAGAAACTTTATAAAAAAATAAAATTCAAGGGTAGATTATGGATGATAAAAACGAACTTAGTGATATCGTACTCAACAAAGGAAATGCTTCTGGGTCCAATAAGAAAATCATATTGGCTGTTGCAACATTAGGTGTAGTTTTAATTGTCGTTGTTATGCTGATGAATTCAATGAACTCAGGATCAACTGACAACCTGCCTCAAGCTGTTTTACCGCCAAAACCTCAGAAAGAAACAGTACAAAAGACTACAAATAGTGAACCTCTTTTTGAAGAAGTACAAGTGATGCAGGACGACAGCTCTTCTGATGCAGATTTAGATAAAATTGCACAGAAATTAAAACAAGAGAGTGCAGCAGAAGAGAAAATCGCACCTGTGAAGTCAGCTCCTGTTGTTAGAAAAGAAAGTGTCAAGAAAGTTTCAAAACCTGTGAAAAAGAGAGCAACTGTTGCACAAACAGCGACAACATCTATAAAGTATTATATTCAAGTAGGCTCATTTTCAAAGTATAAACCAAATAAAAAATTCCTTAGCTCTATTAAAAATCTAGGCTTTAACTATAAGTTCCATAAAGTGGGAACACTCAATAAAGTTCTAGTAGGTCCTTTTAAAACACGAAAAGAAGCAAACAATGCAAAAAAGGTTCTTCGTGCAAAAGTTGAGCCGGGGTCATTTCTAGTTAAACTATGATACATTCAAAACAATTTACGCTCGACCAGTTAGCGCCTATAGCCGTCTATTCCAAAATCAGGGAGATGTTCTCAAAGGAGATTTCTTACCTTTTTGAGAGTGCCGGAGGAAGCGAAGGCAACTACTCTTTTATCTGCATAGGTGCTCGTGAGAGACTGCAATATATTGATGATACAACCGTCTATACAGATGCGCAGGGCAAAAAACATACAAAAGATGAAAATCCTTTTACTTTTTTAAAAGAGTATTACAGGAAAATAGATACAACTATTTACAAAGAGGCGACTAAAGATCTTGGTGTCGGCTATGTTGACGGTTTTATCGGCTTTATTGGTTATGATATGGTCAAGGTATTTGAGCCAAAACTACGTACGAATATGGATAATCTTGTTGATGAGCTTTATACACCTGACTTAGACTTAATTCTTCCAAAACTGGTGCTAGTCTATTCACATCGTAACCATAAGATCACACTTATCTCAACACTAGAGAGATATGCCGATAAATTTAAGACTATAGAATCTGAGCTTAAGGGTACATATACCTATAAACACAGAGTCCATAACATCGGTAATGATGCAGGGACTTATGCTCACTCCAAAGAGAAATTTTTTGAGATGATAGACAGATCAAAAGAGATGATAAAAAGCGGCGATGTCTTTCAGATTCTTATGACAAACCGCTTTACACGCCATATAAAAGTGGATCCTTTCTCCTTTTATCGTATTTTACGGGCTAAGAATCCTTCACCTTATATGTTTTT